>JAJYTX010000206.1 GCA_021792815.1 Pseudomonadota bacterium | reverse complement strand
GCGACTCGCGCCGGTGACGGATGCCCTCGTGCACCGCTTGATAGCGCAGCTGCATCAGCAGCTTCATGTGGTTCTTGAGCATCCACGCCACCGGCCGCACGCAGTGCGCGCCTTTCGCCGGGGGAATCTTCGGCATCGGCACGCGGCCCGCGACGGCCGGCAGCGCCGCGACCAGTCCGAACAGCAGTGCCGGGAGCATCCGCCGGGCGGCTCGCGCGAACCTCGAACGCAGCGTCACCGGGCCGGCGCTTCGCGCCGTGCGCCATCGCTCGCGGCGATGTCCTGGCGCCCCCATCGCTACTCGCCCAGACCCATCTCGATGTAGCCGGTCGGACAGACGTCGTGGCAGACATGACAGCCGATGCACCGGCTGTAATCGGTGAAGACGTAGCGGCCGATCACATGCTCGGCCCGGGCCACCTTTTTCACCGCCGTCTGCGGGCAATAGACCAGGCAATTGTCGCACTCGACGCAAAGCCCGCAGCTCATGCAGCGTCCGGCTTCCGCGACCGCCTGCGCCTCGAGCAGCGTCCTGATGCGCTCGCCGCCTTCGGCAAACACATCCGAGAGCCGACGCTCCTCGCGTTCGATGCGCGGCTCGGGCGTGAAATGGCCGAGGAACTGCTCCGAGGACCGGATGATGTCCCGCTCGGCGCGATCGTCGAAGTTGTGGACCGCGAAGCCGGCATCGCACGTGCCACGCACCGCCTCGTGAGGCGAGTCGCTGCGGGCGAGCCCGGCCTGCTGCAGTGCCTGAAGCAGGTCGAACCGATGCTTGTCCACTTTCGGGCGCCTGGCGGGGACGGCGCCGCGCAGATAGGCATCGATGCCTTCGGCGGCGATCCAGCCGTGGCCGATCGCGGTGGTGAGCAGGTGCGGCGCCACGATGTCTCCGCCGACGAAATGGCCCGGATGACCCGGCACTTCAAGCGCGCTGCCGGCGCCGATGGCACCCCGTCCGTTGTCGAGCCCATCGAGGCCGGTCAAATCCCCCTTCTGCCCGACCGCGAACACCACCAGATCGCACTCGAGCTCGTATTGGCGGCCGTCAGCGACCGCTACCGGCAGATTCTTCTCGATGCGACATGGCGCATAACGCACGGCGCGGGCGTTGCCCGAGTCATCCAGCAGGATCTCGAGCGGCATCACCCCGCCATGAAGCTGCACGCTGAGCGAGCGGGCGTCGGCTACTTCGCGCGGCGACGCCTGCAGATTGTCCAACGGAAAAATCGTCGTCAGCGTGACCTGCGCTCCGCCGGACGCCGCCTGCGCGGTCACCATGTCTGCCGTATAGGTGGCAGGCTTCGCGCGCGCGCCGCCCGCCGCGCCCGCGAGCCGGCGCGCCACCGTGGTCACGTCGATCGAAGTATCACCACCGCCGATGACGATGACGCGCCTCGGCACCGTGCTCAGCCTGCCGTCGTTGAAAGCGTGCAGAAATTCGATGCCGTCGATGCAATTGGGCGCCTCTGCGCCCGGAATGAACAGCCTGCGTCCGATCTGTGTGCCGATGCCCCAGAACACCGCATCGTACTCACGCGCGAGGTCTTCCAGACCGATGTCCGCCCCGACTCGGCAGTTCGCGCGAACCTCGACGCCCATCTCCAGGATACGCTGCACTTCCCCGTCCAGAACCGCCTCCGGCACCCGATAGCGCGGCACCCCGTAGCGCAACATGCCGCCGAGTCTCGCCTTGCGCTCGATGAGAGTCGGCTGGTGGCCACGGCGCCGCAGCTGATAGGCGCAGGAGAGGCCGGCCGGACCGCCGCCGATCACCGCAACCCGCCTGCCCGTCTCAGCGCCCGGCCGCTCGAACCGATAGCCCTGCCGCAGCGCCACATCGCCGATGTACTGCTCGATCGCATTGATGCCCACATGATCGTCCAGATCATTGCGGTTGCAGCCCGCCTCGCACGGCGCCGGGCAGACTCGCCCCATGACGGCTGGAAACGGATTGGCTGCCGCAAGCCGGTGGAATGCGTACTCCTGCCACGACTGACCGGCGGGCGGCTTGTCGAGGCCACGTACGATATCGAGCCAGCCGCGGATATCCTCGCCCGAGGGACAGTTTGCCTGGCAGGGCGGCGTGCGCTGCACGTAAGTCGGACATTGATGCGAATGGCCCGCCTGAAAGATCACCTGCCGCCAGGATGCCGGAACCACATCGCCGTCACGGTAGCGGCGGAACGTCCGCGTCGCAGCCTGCTCTTGCGCCGATATGCCCATGTCGCATTCTCCCGCCGCATCGCACGCGGCCGTCACGACTGCGTGCCCAACCGGATCGCGTTGCTCACCAGCTGATGCACGCTCACGATCGTTTCCATCGGAAACTCGTAATACGGCAGCACCTTGCTGAACTGACTCTTGCAGATCGCGCAGATCGCCGCCATGTGGGTCACGCCATATTCCCGTTGCACCTCGCGCAGCGCCTGCATGCGCGGCAGCGCGCCCTTGACGCGCAGCTCCAGCAGCTCGTCGGTCAGCAGCCCTCCCCCGCCGCCGCAGCAATAGGTCTGCTCGCCGATGGTATCGGGCGGCATGTCGAAAAAATGGTTGCAGCAGGCTTTGATGACCGCCCGCGGCAGCAGGAACTGTCCGCCAGGCCTGCCGCCCATGCGCGTCGCCCGCGCCACGTTGCACGAATCGTGGAAGGTGAGCCTCATGTGATCGTTCGCTTCCCGGTCGAGGCGGATGGCGCCCCTCTGAAGCAGATCGTAGGTGAACTCGACGATGTGCTGCGGCACCGGATAGCGCGGATCGAGGAAGTCGAATGGACCGGCGAGCGTGTTCCAGAAGCCGTAGGCGACGCGCCAGGCGTGACCGCACTCCCCGACGATGATGCGCTTCACGCCGAGGTCGATCGCGGCCTTGCGGATGCGCAGCGCCACCTTGCGCATCTGCGCGTAGTTGCCGATGAACATCGCGAAGTTGGCCGCCTCGGACGCGTAGGAACTCATCGTCCAGCTGACGCCGGCTTGGTGGAACACCTTGGCATAGCCGATCAGCCCGTCGACATGCGGTTCGGCGAAGAAATCCGCCGACGGCGGCACCAGCAGCACCTCCGACCCGGCGACATCGAGCGGAAAGCGCACATCCGCCCCGGTGTCCTGCTTCACATCCTCTTCCAGGCCCTGCAGGGTATTGGCGAGCGCCGCCGCCGGCAGACCCAGGTTGTTGCCGATCGTGTGCACCTTGCCGATGATCTCGTTGCAGTACTTCTCGCCGATCCCGACCGCATCGAGAATCTCGCGCGCCGCCATCGAGATTTCCGCGGTGTCGATCCCGTAGGGACAGAACACCGAGCAGCGCCGGCACTGTGAGCACTGGTGGAAGTAGCTGTACCACTCATCGAGGACGTCCGCATCGAGATCGCGCGCGCCGACCAGCCGGGGGAACAACCGGCCCGTCAGGGTGAAATACCGCCGGTAGACCCCCCGCAGCAGATCCTGGCGCGCCACCGGCATGTTTTTCGGGTCGCCGGTGCCGAGAAAAAACTGGCACTTGTCGCTACAGGCGCCGCATCTCACGCAGCCATCGAGATACACCCGCAGCGAGCGGTATTTCTTCAGCAGCTCGCCCAGCCTGGCGAGCGCCGCCTGGCGCCAGTCGGGCAGCAGCTCCCCCGGAAAACCGAGCGCCTGCTGATGCCGCGGCGCCGCCTTGAACGGCGCGCTGCCCGCCATCGCCCCCGGCCGAAGCGCCGGCGTCTGCAGATATTCCCCCACCGCGGGGACTTCAAACACGGGCTTCGCCACGCTACACCCCTCCTCCGGCATCGCCCAGCCGCGCCGCCCAGGGCGCCAGATGGCGTCGCTCGCGCGCGTCGTCCGCCTGGTTGCGCGTCGGGCTGAAGAACACCGCCGGCGCGTGCAGCAGCTTGCTGAACGGAAACACGATCAGCAGCAGCGAGACCAGCGCCAGATGCGTCAGCAGCAGCGGGTTGACCGGCAGCGGCTGCCAGTCGAAATACACCAGCCCGAGCACGAAGGCCTTGAACGCCACGATATCGGTGTGATCGAGCAAGCGCAGTGCGAAGCCCGACAGACCGATGGCAAGCAGCAGCAGCAGCAGCAGGTAATCCGACGGCCGGCTGATGTAACGCACCCGTGCCAGCAGCAACCGCCGTCCGAGCAGCCCTGCGAGCCCGGCGAGCATCGCGATGCCGGCATAGACGCCGAACGGCTGCACCACCACCAGCCACGCCCATACCGGCTGAATGAAAAAGCGCAGATGACGCAGCAGCTCGAGCAGCAGACCGAGATGAAACATCACCGCGAAGATCCAGGTCCACTTGCTCGCGCGGAACAGGCTTTCGAACAGGCACACCTCGCGCGCCATGCGCGCCAGCACCCCGGCGCGGGTCAGCGGCGCCGGCATGGTCGGTATCTTCAGCGGCACCGGGATGCGCGCATAGCTGAGCACCCGGTACCCGACGCCGAGCACGAATACCGCAGCCGCCGCGTACAGCAGCAGCGCATACGTCACGGTCATGAACGGCATCGGTCACGGCCTCCCGGCGCGGCACGCCCGGTCTGGCCGCGGCCGCGAACGCCGCCAGCCGCACCGGCGGCGGGCACCGGCGGCCCGCCCGGGCACGCCGCGATCAGATGCAGCCCGTCGGCTTCGGCAACCCGGCATAACGGCAGGCCTGCTTGGCCGGACCGTACGGAAACAGCTCGTACAGATATTTGCTGCTTCCCTTCTCCGGGCCGAGCTTCCTGCCGATCGCCTTGGTGAGCACCCGGATCGCCGGCGCGACCTGATATTCCGCGTAATAGTCCCGCAGGAAGTTGATCACTTCCCAATGGTTGTCGGTGAGGGCGAGATTGTCCTCGGCGGCCATGGCCTTCGCCACTTCCTCGTTCCAGTCGGCGAGATTGACCAGATAGCCTTCCTCGTCCACCGACACGTCCTTATCCTTCACCGCGACTGCTGCTGTCATGTTTGCGCTCCCGACGTAGCTGCTGCGAACGATGCCGTTGATTCAGACCCAGGCCTGAACATGATGGGATTCGACGACCAGATCGACGAAGCCGCCGTAATCGACCACTTCGACGCCCGCCACGACCTGCTGCGGCGTGAAGCCGCGCGCCGCAAGATCGGGCCCGAGTACATAAATCCGCCTGTCCCGGCTCGCATCGGCCAGCCGCGCGGCCAGCGCGCCGCCCTGCAGCGCGCCATAGACCGCATCCTCCAGCAGCAGGATGGCGCAGCCCGGCCGGGAAAGACGCAGGCACGATTCCAGATCGCGGGTCTGCAGCGGCGATCTGTTGCTGGTGTGCAGCACGGTCATCTCGGCCCTCCGCTCAGAAGCTCAGCACGACATCCTGGGCTTCCATCAGCGCGGCGAGCTCCTCCGAGCCGAGCACCCGCACCGGCACCAGCAGGTCCTGCGGCGTCAGGCCACGCGCTTCGAGCGATTCGCGCTCGACATACAGCTTGTCGATGTCGTAGTCGTCCAGCGCCCGGTAGGTCGGCGAGAAATTCTTCTGGCCGATGGCCTGGGTCTGCTGGCCCTTCTTGAGCTGGTATACGCCGTCGTCGACGAACACCAGGCTCACGTCCTGATCGAACGCCGCGCCGATCAGCACCACCTCGAGGGACTCCAGCGCATAGATGCTGCCGTAGGGGGCCTTGCGGTTGACGAACATGAAGCGCTTGGCGCGCCTGACGGCCGTCGTATCCTGGTTCGTGTCGCTCATGCGCGTGCCGCCCTCAGTCGCCGAAAACCACCAGTCTGTCGGCTGCGATGCCGGCCTCGATGAGCTGGCCGAGCCCGGAAATGTGAAAGCCCGGCGCCAGGATCTCCGCCTTGATGCCCCGGCGCAGCCCCGCCGCCACGCACACCACCAGATCGATGCCGTGCTCGGCGGCGAGCACCGA
>JAJYTX010000205.1 GCA_021792815.1 Pseudomonadota bacterium | reverse complement strand
GTCCTCACGCGCCTTCGAGGCCTCGAGCTCGATCTGCTGCTGTGCCGCGTTCAACACGCGCTGGCCTTCCTCGCTGGCGGCGGACCTCGCCTGCTCGATGATCTCGTTGGCTCGGCGCTGCGCCTGATCGATGATGGCGCCCGCACGTTCGCGCGCCTCGCGCAGGATGCTCTCCGAGCCGGAGCGGGCCTGCCGGAGCTCCTCTTCGCCCTTGTCGGCCGCGGCCAGACCCTGAGCGATCCTGCGTTCGCGCTCCTGCATGGCGCCGAGAATCATCGGCCACACGAACTTCATCGTGAACCAGATGAGCACGGCGAATACCAGCATCTGGACGACGAGCGTCAGATTGATGTGCACGGTCGCCTCCTCACGGACAGCACTCTAGCGATGCGCCTGGCTCAATGCAGGTCGTGCAGCGCGGCAATGAACGGATTCGCGAAGGTGAAGAACAGCGCGAAGCCGATGCCGATCATCGCCACCGCATCGAGCAGGCCCGCGACCAGGAACATCTTCACCTGCAGCGCCGGCATGAGCTCGGGCTGTCGGGCGGAGCCTTCGATGAAGCGGCCGCCCAGGATGCCGAACCCGATGGCGGTTCCGAGCGCGCCCATGCCGAAGATGATACCCACGGCAAGAACGGTCATGGCTTGGATCAGTGCGACGTTTTGCATTCAATTCTCCTCAGTCAGGAATGCGCTTGTGGAAAAGACAGGCCGGTCAATGGTGCTCGTGCGCCATCGACAGGTAGACGATCGTGAGCACCATGAAGATGAACGCCTGGATCGTGATGATCAGCAGGTGGAAGACTTCCCAGGCGAAGGTCAGCACCGCCTGCAGGATCATCATCGCCCAGCCGCTGACGGTCGCGAGTCCCGCGAAGCCATGCTGCAGGGTGAGCAGCGCCAGCAGCACGAAGATCATCTCGCCGGCGAAGATGTTGCCGAACAGTCGTAGCGCCAGCGATATCGGACGCGCGATGAACGTGACGAATTCCAGCACGAAATTCACCGGCACGAACAGCGCCTGAACCAGGACATTCTTGCTGCTGAACGGCTGCAGGGTGAGCTCGGCGAGAAAACCGAGCGGCCCCTTCATCTTGAGGCTGTAGAACACCGTCAGGATGAACACCGTGAGCGACAGGCCGAACACCCCGTTCAGGTCGGTGCTCGGCACCACCTTCAGGTGGGCGAGGCCGACGCCGCCGGCGATGTCCGGCAGCAGATCGACCGGCACGAGGTCCATGAAGTTGAACAGGTACACCCAGCAGAAGATGGTGAGCGCGAGCGGCGCGATCAGCCGGCTGGTGCCGTGGAAAACATCCTTCACCTGGGTGTCGACCCAGTCGACGATGAGCTCGACGAAGCTCTGGAACCCGCGGGGCGAGCCGCCGTTGGAGTTGGCCACCGCCCTGCGGGCCGCCAGGTAGAAGCTGCCGGCGAACAGCACGGCGAGCAGCACCGAGAAGAACACGGTGTCGTAGTCGATGACCGAGAAATTGACGAGCGTAGTCTGCGGCTTGTTGGTCAGAAAGGTGAGATGGTGCGTGATGTACTCACCGATCATCTGTGACGATTGCGAAGCTGCCATGTAACGTCAGTCTCTCAATGTATGCCCGGCTTGCGCCGGCTCAGGCGGCACCCGCTCGGGCGTGCGCCCGCGGGGTCGCACGCCCGACCACAGGGTCCCGGCGAGCGCCATCCAGTACACGATAAACGTCGCGACGAAGGCCGCGAACATCGCCAGCGGCGCGACCTTCGCCATCCGCAAGGCCGCTATGAACAGGCCGATCACCAGCAAGAGCTTCAGCAGCTCTCCCAGATAGAACGACTGCAGTACGCGCTGCGCGTCCATCCCCCCTCGTCCAAAGGACACGAGTGCCATCACCAGGCTCGCGCCCGTCCCGATGCCGCCGCCGAGCAGGGCCGAATACGCCGACAGGCGCCCCGCCGCCGTCCAGGCGACGAGCATCGCGATCAGCGTGACGGCCGCCTGGCCCAGCACGACGCCGAAAGCCAGCCGCCGCGCATGGGGCAGGTCGATCACACTCATGTCTCACTCGCGGGCGAATTGCTGCCCCGGAACGCCGCCCGGCCCGCGAGTGTCTGGACCCGCCGGGCCGAAAAGCCGCGCGATTATATTGACCGACCGTAGGGGCGTCTACTGAATAAGCCTGTGGAAACCCGTGTGAAACTGGGGATTTCTACGTATCCGCGGGCCAGGCGGGCGGGCATACCGTTGTTTTTTTGCCAGATCCGGGCGATTGCGGCCCGGATTCGGTCGAAATACCGCCTAAAGTACGATCAATTGATGTGCGCCAGGATCCCGTCGAGCTCGTCGAGGCTGTTGTAGCTGACCACCAGCCGGCCCTTGCCGGCCTGGGAGTGGTGGATCACGACCTTGGCGCCGAGCTTCTCCGCCAGCTCCTGCTCCAGGTGGCGCACGTCCGCGTCACGGGGTGCGGCCGGCGTGCGCTCATCGCGCCCCTGCTGCATGCGCCGCACCAGCGCCTCGGTTTCGCGGACCGAGAGCCCTTTTTTCGCCACGAGCGCCGCCAGCTCGGTCTGCTGGCGGCGCTCCGTCAGGCCGAGCAGGGCCCGCGCGTGGCCCATTTCGATCTGGCGGCGCTCGATCAGCTCGCAGACCTCGGGCGCGAGCTCCAGCAGCCGCAGCAGATTGCTCACCCCGGCGCGGGAGCGCCCGACGGCATCGGCGGCCTGGGCGTGGGTGAGCTCGAACTCGCCGATGAGCCGTTGCAGCGCGCGGGCCTCCTCGAGCGGATTGAGATTTTCCCGCTGGATGTTCTCGATGAGCGCCACGGCGATGGCGGCCTCGTCGGGGATCGGCCGCACGATCGCGGGAATCTCACCGAGGCCGGCCATCTGCGCGGCGCGCCAGCGCCGCTCGCCGGCGATGATCTCGTAGCGCTGCGGCTCACCGGGGGCCGCCGGGAGCGGACGGACCACGATGGGCTGCACGACGCCCTGGACTTTGATCGAGCCGGCGAGTTCTTCCAGTGTCTCCGGATGCATGTCCACCCGGGGCTGGTACTTGCCGCGCTGCAGCACATCGAGCGGCAGCCGGGTGAGTTGCTCGCCCGCGGCGGGCCCCGCCGCGGCTTGCGCGGCCGCTGCGCCCGCAGGCGCCGGGCGCAGCGACGGGCCGAGCAGATCGGCGAGCCCGCGGCCGAGGGTGGGCTTTTTCTGGCTCATGGGGTCACGCCTTCGGCTCGCCGGATCATCTCGCCGGCGAGCGCCAGGTAAGCGAGCGCGCCGCGCGACTCTTTGTCGTGGAACAGCACCGGACGGCCGAAGGACGGCGCCTCCGCGAGCCGTATGTTGCGCGGGATGACCGTGCGGAACACTTTGTCATTGAAGTGCATGATGAGCTGGGCGCTGACTTCGTTGGCGAGATTGTTGCGCGGGTCGAACATGGTGCGCAGGATGCCCTCGATCTCGAGCGGCGGATTCACCGTGGCGCGGATCTGCTCGATGGTGCCGATGAGTGCCGAGAGCCCCTCGAGGGCGTAGTACTCGCATTGCATGGGGATGAGCACGCTGTCGGCCGCCACCAGCGAGTTGACCGTGAGCATGTTGAGCGCCGGGGGACAGTCGATGAGGATCACCTCGTACGCCGTGCGCACCGGCGCGAGCGCTTCGCGTAGCCGCGTCTCGCGCCCCGCTGTCATGCCGAGCAGGCGCACTTCCGCCGCGGTGAGATCCTGGTTGGCCGGCAGCAGGGCATAGCCGCCCGGCTCGACGGTGCGCAGGCTGGAGGCGAGATCGGCCTCGCCCAGCAGCACCTCGCAGGAGCTGTTGTCGAGTTGCGACTTGTCGATGCCGCTGCCCATGGTCGCATTGCCCTGCGGATCCAGATCGAGCAGCAGCACGCGGCGCTTGGTGGCGGCGAGCGATGCGGCCAGGTTGACCGCGGTGGTAGTCTTGCCGACGCCACCTTTCTGGTTGGCAATGGCGATGACGCGCTTCATGGCGGCGAAGTGTACTTCACCGCAGGAACAGCGCCTCGGCCGAAGAAGCGCTGGACGCTCGAGCGGATCGGCGCTCGCGGGGCGCATGCCCCGGGAAACTCTCCAAGCGATCAATGAGCGGCGTTGGGCCCGCGCAGACCGGATACGTCGGCTCATCCCAGGTCCCGGCCCGGCGGCCCGTGGTTTCAGAGCCTGCCCGGTCGGTTCCGGCCACCGGGCCACCCCACCCCCGGGGAGGGCCGCCCCGGGCGGGGAGGGCTGATGCTGGCGCCCCATGAAGCTTGCGCTATGGGGTCCCAGGATGAATCATTCATTGCATATCAGACGTGATCCACGAGGTGATTCATGCAGGCAGACCTCGATCGGGGCGATGTGCGTATCCTGGACCTCATCCAGGACCACGGGGATCTGTCGGCGGCCGAGATCGCCGAAAGACTGGGGATGACCGCCTCCACCTGCTGGCGGCGCATGAGCCGCCTCGACCAGCTGGGCCTCATCCGCCATCGGGTCGCGCTGCTCGACCGGGAAAAGCTCGGGCTGAACGTGCTCGTATTCTCGCAGGTGAAGCTGGCCGGCCACGGACGCGACGCGCTGCTGAAGTTTGAGCAGGCCGTGC
Source organism: Pseudomonadota bacterium (assembly GCA_021792815.1). The sequence continues at coordinate 1,295 of JAJYTX010000205.1, read as the reverse complement.
GCCTGCATCCGGAGATCCAGCAGTGCTACACGCTCATGGGCGAAACGGATTTCCTGCTGCGCATCGTCTGTCGCGACATCAAGGCCTACGAGGCGTTCTTCCTCGACCACCTGTCACGCTTCCCCGGCGTTCAGTCCGTCCACTCCTTCATCGCGCTGTCGGTGATCAAGGAGACCACTGCGCTGCCTCTGGCGACGCGGCAGGAGTCCCGGGAGCCGTCAAAATGATCAGGCAGCGCTCCTCGTCCAGGCCCGGGACGCTGAGCGGATGCGCATCCGCCTGCCAGCCCGCGGGCACGGTCGCCAGCTCCTGCGCCGGCCATTTGCCCTTCATGGCAAGCACTCGGGTCGACGGCCCGCACAGCGGCGCGATACGCTCGAGCATCTGCGGCAATGGCGAGAACGCACGGGCCACCACGGTGTCGAACGGTCTGTCCGGGCGCAGCGACTCCACGCGCGCCTGCAGCGCCTCGACATTCACCAGCCCGAGCATGCGCACGGCGTGGGCTACGAAGCGGATCTTCTTGCCGTTGGAGTCGATCAGGGCGAAGCGCCGCTCCGGATTGACGAGCGCCAGCGGCAGGCCCGGGAAGCCCGCCCCGGTGCCGACATCGGCGACCGCCGTGCCGCGCAGGTAGCGGTGCACGGCCAGACTGTCCAGCAGGTGATGCGTTACCATGTCGGGGCCGTGCCTGATCGCCGTCAGATTGAAGCGGCGGTTCCAACGCCCCAGCTCCTCCAGCAGTTGCAGCAGCCGCAGCGCATCGTGTTCCGTCAACGCCACACCGAGCGTGGCGGCAGCGTGAACCAGGGCGGCGGCGTGTTGGGGAGGGTTCACCGCATACACGGCAGAGGATCTCATGGATCGCCCGGACAGGCTCCGGGGGGGCCGACCGCGGCATTCTGGCAGAGCCCACGGCCGGTGGAACGGAAAATTCGCATTCCCGGCACGCGCTCCGGCCAGGCATCGGCAAGGCATTGAATTGACATGAGACTGCTCCTGGTGGAAGACGACATCATGATCGGGGAGGCGATCCGCACCGGCCTGAAGCGGGAAGGCTTTGCCGTGGATTGGGTGCATGACGGCGAAGCCGCCGAAGCGGCGCTCGCCACCGAGCCCTTCGAGGTGCTGCTGCTCGACCTGGGCCTGCCGCGCAAGGCAGGGCTCGCGGTGCTGCAGGCGCTGCGCGCGCGGGACGACGCCCTGCCGGTGATCATTCTGACGGCGCGCGATTCGGTGTCCGACCGGGTCCAGGGTCTCGATGCCGGCGCCGACGACTATCTGGTGAAGCCCTT
>JAJYTX010000204.1 GCA_021792815.1 Pseudomonadota bacterium | reverse complement strand
GCGGCTCAAGGGGCGGGCGGCGGCTTGACTATGGTTAAATGCGCGCAATGTTTCATCCGCTGTCGCTGTTCGTGGGATGGCGCTACGTGCGCGCCCGGTCCCACAAGTTCTTCGTGTCATTCATCACCTGGACCTCGCTCGCCGGGGTGTGTGTCGGCGTTGCGGCCCTGATCGTCATTCTGTCGGTGATGAACGGTTTCGAGCACGACCTGCGACAGCGTCTGCTGTCGCTCGATGCCGATGCCCGGGTCATGATGAGCCCGCCCGGCGCGGCGGGGGCGGCGGCCGGCGCGGCGCGCTGGAGCGCGGCCGAGCGGCTGATCCGGGCCAGCCCGGGCGTGACCGGGGTGGCCCCTTTTGCGCAGATCCAGGCGCTCGCGGTGCGCACGCCGCAGATGCTGCCGGTGCTGCTGCGCGGCATCGACCCGGCGGCCGAGCCCTCGGTCAGCCGGCTGAGCGGCGCGCTGACGGCGGGCCGGCTCTCGGACCTCACGAGCGGCTCGGATCGGGTGATCATCGGCGAGGTGATCGCCGAGCAGCTCGGCATCGAGCCCGGAGACCGGCTGACGCTGCTCATCCCGGCCGTCACGGCCGGCGGGTTGCCGGTGCCGCAGCTGCGCCGGTTCAAGGTGGCCGGCGTGTTCTCGGTGGGGCTGGCGCAGGATGACGCCTCGCTGGTGTACGCCAACATCGGGGACGTGCGCGCGCTGCTGCCGCCGGGCGGTCTCGATCAGGGACTGCGCGTGCGCTACCGCGACGCTCTGGATGCGCCGCAGATCTCGGCAGGGCTGCGCTCGCGTCTGCCCGGGGGCTTCCGGGTCATCGACTGGACGCAGGACAATGCCGCGTACTTCCGCGCCATCCGCATCGAGAAGACCATGATGTCGCTCATTCTGCTGCTGATCGTGGCGGTGGCGGCCTTCAATATCGTCGCCATGCTGGTCATGGTGGTGAACGACAAGCGCACCGACATCGCCATCCTGCGCACCTTCGGTGCCTCGCCGCGGCGGGTGCTCGGCATCTTTCTCATCCAGGGCCTGACGATCGGCTGGCTCGGCGTGGCCCTCGGCGTGGCGCTCGGGCTGACCCTCGCCTGGCACGTGACGCCCATCGTCAACTTCCTGCAGAGCACCTTCGGCTTCCAGATCTTCAACGCCAACGTGTATTACATCACCACCATCCCATCGGTCGTGAAGTGGACCAACGTCGCGGCGATCGGCGTCGCGGCGCTGCTGTTGACGGCGGCGGCCACGGTCTATCCGGCGGTGCGCGCCGCGCGCACCTCGCCGGCCGAAGCGCTGCGCTACGAGTAGCCGCCCGATGCACACCCGCTACGAGTGGCTGATCGGCACGCGCTACCTGCGCTCGACGCATCGACGCGGATTCGTATCGTTCGTGGCGCTGATGTCGGTGTGCGGCCTGGCGCTCGGGGTGGCGACACTCATCGTGGTGCTCTCGGTGATGAACGGTTTCGGCCGCGAGCTGCGCAGCCGGATCCTGAGCGTGACTTCCGATGCGACCATCATGGGCCTGCAGGGCCGCATCGGCGACTGGCAGGCCGTGCAGCGCCGGGTCGAGCGCGAGCCGCAGGTGCGGGTCGCCGCTCCCTACATCGAGCAGCAGGCCATGCTCTCCCACGGCGAGCGCATCGCCGGCGCGACGGTGCGCGGGGTGCTGCCGGCGCAGGAGATCCGCGTCACGGCGCTGGCGCGCCATCTGGCGGCGGGCAGTCTCGATGCGCTGCGGCCGGGCCGGTACCGGGTGATTCTCGGGGTGGACCTGGCGCGGGCGCTCGGGGTGCGGGTGGGCCAGTCGGTGGTGTTGATCGCTCCCGAGGGCATCGCCACTCCGGCCGGGCTCGTGCCGCGGATGCGCCGTTTCACGGTGGCCGGTCTGTTTCATTCCGGCATGTACGAATACGACCGGCAGCTGGCGCTGGTCAATATGACGGACGCCGCGCGACTGTTCGGCTTGGGGCCCGACCAGGTCACCGGTCTGCGCCTGAAGCTCGATGACCCGTGGCGGGCCCCGCAGGTGGTGCGCAAAGTCGCCTACGACCTCGGCGGAGCCGGCTACTACGTGAGCGACTGGACGGACAAGCACGCCAACTTCTTCCGTTCCATCGAGATCACCAAGTCGATGATGTTCGTGATCCTCTCGATGATCGTGGCGGTGGCGGCGTTCAATATCGTCGCCACGCTGGTCATGATCGTGAAGGAGAAGCAGTCCGACATCGCGATCCTGCGCACCTTCGGCGCCGGACCCGCCAACGTGCTGGCGATGTTCGCCGTGCAGGGTGTGCTGATCGGGCTGGCCGGGACGGCGCTCGGGGCGGGGCTCGGGGTGCTGATCTCGATGCACCTCGAGGCGCTGGTCGGTCTGCTCGAGCGGCTGCTGCACACCCAGTTTCTCAATCCCCAGGTGTACTACATGAGCGAGCTGCCGGCCTACGTCCAGGGTTTCGATGTGCTGCGGGTGTGCGGCGTCGCGTTCCTGCTGTGCGCGCTCGCCACGGTCTATCCGGCGTGGCGCGCCGCGCGCACCTCGCCCGCGGAGGCGCTGCGGCATGAGTAAGGACAGCGTGCTCGAGGCGCGCGGGGTGGGCAAGAGCTTTCAACAGGGCCCCGTGACCCTGCAGGTGCTCACGGCCGTCGAGCTCACGATCAGCCGCGGCGAGCGGCTCTCGATCGTCGGCGCCTCCGGGTCGGGCAAGACGACGCTGCTGCAGATTCTCGGCGGCCTGGATCGTCCGAGCACCGGCACGGTGATGATCGACGGGCGGGACATCCACGGCCTGAGCGAGCGCGACCGGGGCGAGCTGCGCAACCGCACGCTCGGCTTCGTGTACCAGTTCCACCACCTGCTGCCGGAGTTCTCGGCGCTCGAGAATGTCGCGATGCCGCTGCTGGTGCGCCGCACGCCGGTCGCCCAGGCCCGCGAGCAGGCGCGGGAGCTGCTCGAGCGGGTCGGATTGGGCGGGCGGCTCGGTCACCGGCCGCATCAGCTCTCCGGCGGCGAGCGTCAGCGCGCGGCGGTGGCCCGCGCACTCGTGACCCAACCGAAGATCGTTCTCGCCGACGAGCCGACCGGCAATCTCGACGGCAGCAACGCGCAGGCGGTGTTCGAGTTGATGCTCGAGCTCAATCGCGAGCGCGGCACGAGCCTCGTGGTCGTCACCCACGATCCGCGGCTTGCCGCGCGCATGGAGCGCATTTACGAGCTGGAGGCCGGTCGTCTGGTTGAACGGCCCCGGGACGCCTCGGCCACCGCTTCTACGGCGAGGCGCAGCGGCGCGCCCGATAGCGTCGTCTGACCTGCAAGCGCCACAGCAGCTCCAGACCGAGCCAGCCGGCGAGCCCCGCGGCGAGCGAGCACACCAGACAGCCGAGCAGGAACGGCCGCCACACCGGGCCGAGGCCGTACTCGAGCCACTGGAAGCTCAGGTGGAAGGCAAACGGGTGCACCGGGGCGCCGAGCACCAGCGTGCCGACCCGGTACGCGAGGTAATACAGCGGCACCATGGTGAGGGGGTTGTTGACGAGCCAGACGGTCCCGTAGACCGTGGGCAGGTTCAGCCGCCAGGTGAGCGCCACGGCGCCGGCGACCAGCGAGTGCACCGGCAGCGGGATGAAGGAGATCGCCAGCCCCCAGCCGAAGGCGCCGGTGACGGCCCGCCGGTGCACGGCCCACAGCCGCGGGTCCCGCAACCGGTCGCCGAACAGGCGCAGCATCCGGTGTCTGTGCAGGAACTGGGGCGAAGGCAGCACCTTCTTGAGCAGGCGACGCGGCATGATCCGTGAACTGTATCATGCGGGGCCGCGGCGGGGCCGGGTGGCGCTTCGGCGCCGGGCCCGGCTCCTGTATGATGTCCCGACGCCAACCAATGGGGTCGATTGATGTGGGAAATCGTGCGGGCGGGCGGCCCGCTCATGTGGCCGATCATTTTCTGCTCGATCGTCGCCGCGGCCATCGTGTTCGAGCGGCTCTGGACGCTGCAGGATAAGCGGGTATTGCCGGCCGAGCTCCCACAGAAGGTCTGGCAGCTCATCGAGAACGGTCAGGTGACCGACAAGGTCATCGTCGCGCTCGAGCAGCACTCGCCGCTCGGGCGGCTGCTTGCCGCGGGACTGGCCAACCGCCACCGGCCGTACGAGGTGCTGATGGAGCGCCTGGAGGATGCGGGGCGGCACGTGGTGTATGAGCTGGAGCGCTTCCTCAACACGCTGGGCACGATCGCCGGCATCTCGCCGCTGCTCGGGCTGCTCGGCACCGTCACCGGCATCATCCGCGCGTTCGACGCCATCCAGGCCGGCGGCATGGGCAATCCCCAGGCGCTGTCCGGCGGCATCGCCGAGGCTCTGGTGGCCACCGCGGCCGGCCTGTGCGTGGCGATTCCCTCGCTGATCGCCTATCGGTATCTGCGCGGCAAGGTCGAGCGGCTCGTGGTCGAGATGGAAAAACACGCGATGCGCATGGCCGATGCGCTCGAGATGGCCGCGCGCGTGCCGCGGGCCGCGGCCGCCCGGGCGGACACGGCGGACGCGGGCGCGCCGGCCGCCCGCCTGATCCGCACATGAACCTCAATCCGCGCCGTCACGAGGAGCCGGAGATCAACGTCGTGTCGCTCATCGACGTGGTGCTGCTGCTGGTGGTGTTCTTCATGCTCTCGAGCAAGTTCTCCGAGGAGGGGCGCCTGCAGGTGCGCCTGCCGCACGCGAGCGCGGTGCCGGGCGCGCGCTCGCAGCCCGAGCCGCTGGTGGTCACCGTGACGCAGGCGGGCGATTACCTGGTGAACGGCCGCGAGCTGATCAACTCCCGTCCCGACACGCTGCGCGCCGCGTTGATCGGCCAGGCCGGCGCCGATCGCAACATGATCGTGACCATCCGCGCCGACGCGCGCGCGACCCAACAGTCGGTGGTCACGGCGATGGACGTGCTCGGGCAGCTCGGCTTCGTGAAGCTCGACATCGCCACGGTCAAGACGCGCGGGGAGGGTACTTCTTGAGGCGCGCCGCGGCCGGCGAGCCCGCTGTGGAGCAGAGCGCCGGCGCGATCTACCGGCGCCTGCTCGGGTATCTGAGTCCGCACAAGGCCGCGTTCGCCCTCGGCATCCTCGGCGGGGCGCTGTACTCGGCGAGCACGGCCAGTTTCACCCTGCTCGCCAAGGTGCTCGGTGATGTGCTGAGGCACCCCGATCCGCGCATGATCGTGTGGATTCCGCTGGCGATGGTCGGGTTGTTTCTCGGCCGGGGAATCGGCAACTTCACCCAGACCTATTTCATGGGTTATGTCGGCCGCCGCGTCGTCAAGCGGTTCCGCTCGCAGGTCTTCCGCCGCGTGCTCGACCTGCCGGTGGCGTTCTTCGACCGCCATGCGGTCGGCGCGCTGCTCTCGCGCCTCACCTACAACAGCGAGCAGATCGGCCAGGCCTGCACCACCTCGATCGTCATCCTGGTGCGCGCCGGCCTGACCATCGGCGCGCAGGTCGCGCTGCTGCTGTGGCTCGATGCGCGCCTGGCGCTGATCGCGCTCGTCATGGGACCGCTCGCGGGCTGGCTGGTGTCGGTCATCAACCGGCATTTCCGCCGCTACGGGCGGCGCATCCAGAGCTCCATGGAGGATGTGACCCGGCTCGCCAAGGAGAGCTTCGAGTCGCCGCGGCTGGTGAAGGTGTACGGCGCGCAGGCGCACCTCGAAGCGCAGTTCGAGATCGTCAACGAGCACAACCGGCGCTCGAACATGCGGCTCATTCTCACCAACGGCCTGTCCAACCCGACGGTGCAGATGGTGACGGCGATCGGCGGGGCATTCGTGCTGGGGCTCGCCATCCGCGCCACCGTCTACGGACGGATGAGCACCGGCGATCTGTTCGGGTTCTTCACCGCGCTGGCGAGCATCGCCCAGCCGCTGCGCGAGTTCGTCAGCCAGTCCGGTCCGATCC
>JAJYTX010000203.1 GCA_021792815.1 Pseudomonadota bacterium | reverse complement strand
CTCGGCCTAAGAACCGCAGGAGCGGGCGCTGCAGCACTCGCTCGATCCGGCCATCCTGACCTTCGAGCATGCAGCCACCCGTATCCATCTGCTCGACACCCCGGGCTATCCGGACTTCCTCGGGCGCACGTTCTCGGTGCTGGAGGCCGTGGAGGCGATTGCCGTCGTCGTCAGCGCCGTGAACGGTCCGGACAGCGTGACCCAGCGGTTGATGGATTTCGCGCGCGACCGTGGGTTGTGCCGGCTGCTCATCGTCAACAAGATCGACAGCCGGGACGCTCGATGCGCCGAGGTGCTCGAGCGGTTGCGTGAGCAGTTCGGGCCGCAATGCCTGCCGATCAACCTGCCTTCGGGGGGGGCAGCGGTCACCGACTGTTTTTTCAGGCCGCGCAGCGCACCGGTGGATATTTCCACGGTGGAGGCCGCTCACACGCACATCGTCGATCAGATTGTCGAACTCGACGAGCCGCTCATGGCGCTGTACCTCGAGCAGGGCGAGGCCCTGACGCCGGAGCAGCTGCACGCGCCCTTCGAACAGGCCCTGCGCGAAGGACACCTCGTGCCCGTGTGCTTCGCCTCGGCGGAAAACGGCGCCGGTGTGCCCGAGCTTCTCGAGATCTTCACGCGGCTGATGCCGAATCCGGCGGAAGGCAATCCGCCGCGCTTTCTCAAGGGCGAGTCGCGCGGCGAGGAGCGCCCGCGCGCGGTGGATGACCAGACTTCAGGGCCGGCGAGTGCTCCGCAGCGCGTCGCGGTCTCGCCCGATCCGGACCGACACGTCGTGGCGCACGTCTTCAGGATCGTGATCGATCCTTATGTGGGCAAGCTGGGCGCCGTACGCGTGCATCAGGGCACCGTGCGCCCAGGATCGCAGCTGTTCGTAGGAGATGCGCGCAAGCCCTTCAAGGTGGCGCACCTGTACCGCCTGCTCGGTAAGGACACCCTGGAAATCACCCAGGCCGGGCCCGGCGACATCTGTGCCATCGCCAAGGTCGAGGAACTGCATCGCGACGCCGTGCTGCACGATTCGCACGACGAGGACCAGTACTTCCTCGATCCCGTCGCGCTGCCGCCGCCGATGCTGGGCGTCGCGATCGAGCCGCAGCGCCGCGGCGATGAGCAGCGGCTGGCCGATGCCCTGCACAAGCTGACGGCGGAGGATCCGTGCGTGCGCATCGAGCAGCACGCCGCCCTCAACGAGACGGTGCTGTATGGAGCCGGTGAGCTGCACCTGCGGGTGCTGCTCGAGCGCATGAGTCAGCGCTACGGCGTGCAGATCAAGACTCACCCGCCGAGCATCCCGTACCGCGAGACGGTGACCCAGCCGGCCGAGGGCCACAGCCGCCACAAGAAGCAGACCGGCGGAGCGGGGCAGTTCGGCGAGGTGTTTCTGCGCGTCGAGGCGCTCGGGCGCGGTGCCGGATTCGAATTCGTGGACGAGGTGGTGGGCGGGGCCATCCCGGGGCAGTTCATTCCCGCGGTGGAGAAGGGGGTGCGGCAGGTGCTGAGCGAAGGCGCGCTCGCCGGTTTCCCCCTGCAGGACATCCGTGCCACGGTCTACGACGGCAAGCACCATCCGGTGGACTCCAAGGAGGTCGCATTCGTCTCGGCCGGCCGCAAGGCCTTCCTCGATGCGATCCGCAAGGCCCATCCGATCGTCCTCGAGCCCATCGTGCGCCTGGAGATCACCGCGCCGGCGAGCGCCATCGGCGACATCAGCGGCGATCTCGCCACCAGGCGGGCGCGCATCAACGGCAACAACACGCTGCCGGGGCAACTCGCCACGGTGTCGGCGCTGGTGCCGCTCTCGGAGATCGCCGACTACCAGTCGCGCCTGAAGGCGCTCACCGGCGGCCAGGGCAGCTACGTCATGGCGCTCAGTCACTACGATCCGGTGCCGCTGCGCCGCCAGCAGGAGCTGGTACAGGCGTACCGGCCGCGTGCAGAGGAAGACTGAGCGCCCACCCCAGTCCGCGCCGCGTGGGAGATTACCGCAGCCGGAACGAGCCGCGCTCGTCGAACGGCAGGGAGCGCAGCCAGCCGTGGGCGAGCTCCACCCGGCCGGTGAGGCGATAGCGCACCGGCCGGTTACGGCCCTGGGTCAGCAGCGTGAGCAGCGCGCCGGCCATGTTGGCGGTGACTTCGGTGTTGAATTCCGCGCTGCCGTGGGCGGGAACGGTGAACCCCTGGGCGCAGGTTCCGGTGGCGAGCCGCTGTCCTGCGATGTCGAGCGCGTAGCTGACGCGCTTCACCGCCAGGTCGAGTCCGTTGGGGTTGCGCACCCGCACGCGCACCTGCAGGCGCTGCTGCCAGAAGTCGGCGCGCCGGACCTGCACGTTGACGATGGTGAGCCGTGGCGCGGCCAGCCGGGAGACGAACAGGGCGCAGCCGGCGAGCGCGGCCAGGGCCCAGAGCAGCGGCAGCCAGCGCAGTCGTTTCATCGGGGCGCGCGCCGCTCAGCTCGCGTAGGAGCGGCGCATGACGCCGCCGTGCTCGGGACTGCCGCCGCCGGTGGCGATCGGCTGCGCGAGGTTGGCCGGCGGCGGCACACCCAGCTGCTCGTACAGGCGCGAGAGCTGGCGGCGATACAGCGCATCGAACTGACTGACGGCCTCGGCGGGATTGTAGTCTCCGAACCACCAGAACCAGTCGGAGCTCTCGCACAACGCCAGCTGCCGCTCGGCGGCGGCGCGCACTGCCGGATCGAGCCGCCCGCCCACGGCCGCGTCGAACGCGAGCTTCGCCTCGCACAGCAGCTCCCAGGCGCGGTTCTTGGCCGGGTCGCCCATCCAGGTGGTCAGCGTTCCGTGGACCCAGCTGCCCGCCATGACCTGGGGCAGCGTCACGGACGCGAGGTTGCGGCCCGCGCACTGCCCGAGTGTCGTCAGCTCGAGCAGCGGATGCGCGGCGAGGAGCGAGTACAGCGCGCGCAGGAAATAGTAGCCGTTGAACGGGTAGTGCTCCCAGGCGTTTTCCCCGTCGAGCGCGATCAGCACCACGTGCCCGGGCGAGCCGGCGTACTGGCGCGCGAGCTGCGCCAGCGCTTCGACGAGGTTGTGCGCGGCGTCGTCCCCGTGCCAGGTGGCGTAGGTGAATCCGATCAGGTCGGACAGCGTGTCTTCGCGGAAGAACTGCAGCAACGACGCGTTCGGCAGGCGATAGGGCCGGTTGAACGTCTGCGGATCGCGGCTCGCCTGCGTGGGCTGGCCGCCGGCGCGCTGCAGTGAGCCGTGCAGCACGTTGGCGCTGCTGGCGACCCACTTGAAACCGGCCTGGTCGAGCAGCTCGAGCGTCGGGCGGCTGATCGCGCCTTCCGAGGGCCAGCAGCCGGCAGGCCGCACGCCGAAGCTCCGCGTGAACAGCCGCAGTCCCTCGCGCACGTGCCACTCGGCCCGCTCGGCCCCGCCGGGATAGGCGGCGTGCTGCGGCAGCGGCAGGCTGGGCATGGCTTCGCGCGCCGCCCGGAAGTCGAACAGCAGCGGCACGATCGGGTGACCGTACGGGGTGACCGACAGTTCGCACTGGCCACGCTCGCTGAGCCGCCGGTAGCGCGGCACGACCGAGGACAGCAGGCTGCCGATCAGGGTCAGCAGCTCGCGGCGCTGCCCGGCCGTGAAGCCCCGGCCCTGCTCGGTCAGACGGCTCACCAGCGGATCGGTGCGGCGCACGGTTTCCCCGACCCAGGCGAGGTGGTACCACACGGCGAGGTCGTGGATGAACTGGTCCGAGGCGTAACTCACCCGCTCGGCCGTCGCCAGCGTTTCGGCAATCGAGGCGAGCTCGAGGTAGGGACCGAACCGCTCGATCATCTGCTTGCGCTGGGCGCGCAGGCAGGCGCGGATGCTGGCGAGCCGCTCGGCCGGTGCGTCCGGCACCGGCTCGGGCCCGAGGAGTGCGAGCACCGGGTCGGGCAGGGCGCTGCCCGAGCGCAGGTGCTCGGCGACCGATCGTGCCAGGGTGTCGATCTGCTCGAGCAGCACCGGCGTGAAGTTGAAAACCGCGCGCGCCTCCGGGTTGGCCTCGAGGTGCGCGGCCATGTCGGTGTAATCCTTGATGGCGTGCAGATACGTCCACGGCAGAACATACTGCCCGGTGAGCGCGTCCCGGTATTGCGGCTGGTGCATGTGCCACAGCAGAACGACCGGCAGGCGCGGCGGGGAGTTCATCGGGGCCTCACGGCGAGAGCCGGCGCAGCATCTCGGCCGTCACGAGCACGACGCCCTTCTCGGTGACGAGAAACCGCCTGGCGTCGGCCTCGTGGTCCACGCCGATGCTCATGCCGTCGGGAATGTCGCTGCCCTCGTCGATGATGGCGCGGCGGATGCGGCAACCGGACCCGATGTGCGCATTGGGCAGGATCACGGCGCGCTCGATGGCGCTGCGCTCCTCCACGCGCACGTTGGAGAACAGCAGCGACTCGCGTACGTTCGCGCCGGAGATGATGCAGCCGCCAGAGACCATGGAATTGATCGCCATACCCCGTCGGCCGTCCTCGTCGAGGATGAACTTCGCCGGCGGCTGGTGCACCTGGTAGGTCCAGATGGGCCAGTCCTCGTCGTAGATGTTGAGCTCGGGCGCGACGTGCACCAGCTCCAGGTTGGCTTCGTAATACGCATCCAGCGTGCCGACGTCGCGCCAGTAGCTCTGAGCGCGCGTTTTCACGTCCTGGAAGGGGTAGGCGAAGACCTGCAGCGCGCCGGCGATCGCCTTCGGCAGGATGTCCTTGCCGAAATCGTGCGAGGAGGCCGGATTGGCCGAGTCCTCCCTGAGGAGCATCTCGAGCAGCCGCGTATTGAACACGTAGATGCCCATCGAGGCCATGATGCTCCCCGGTTTGGCCGGCAGGGTGTCGGGAACGGCGGGCTTTTCGGTGAACTTGCTGACGCGGTTCCACTCGGTCGCGGTGAGCACGCCGAAGTGGCGCGATTCGCTCGCGGGCACCTCGACGACGCCCATGGTGACGTCGGCGCCCTTTTCCACGTGGTAGGCGATCATCGGCCCGTAGTCCATCTTGTAGATGTGATCGCCGGCGAGCACCAGCACATGCTTGGGCCGATGCGAGAGGATGAGCTCGATGTTCTGGAGGACCGCATCCGCGGTGCCCCGGTACCAGTCGGGACCGCATTGCTGCTGGGCGGGCACGACCTCGATGAACTCGCCGAATTCGCCCCTCAGGTAGCTCCAGCCGCGCTGGGCGTGCGCGATCAGCGATTGCGCCTTGTACTGGGTGAGAATGGAAATCTGGCGGATGCCCGAATTGACGCAGTTCGAGAGCACGAAGTCGATGATGCGGAACTTGCCGCCGAAGGGCGTGGCCGGCTTGCAGCGATTGGCGGTCAGGTCCTTGAGGCGCTCGCCCCGACCGCCGGCCATGATCACCGCGAGGGTGCCGCCGGTCAGGCGGCTGACGTAACGTCCGGATGAGGCGCGCGCTGGTTGTCGCATGATGGGCCGGGGCTCGCGGGTGCGCAGCCTATCGTATCAGTCTCAGAGTACGGCCCTCAAAGCCATTTCATCAGTCCCATGCCGTACCCGTGGGACAGCAGCTCGTGCCAGGGGTGGACGCGCACCTCGGTCTCGAACTGGCCGCAGCCCGGCGGTTCGGCATCGAGGGCGAAAACCGCCGCACCGTCGCTCTCCCATTCGCCGGTGGAGCGGAACGCCGCCTTCCACAGCCCGGCGCGCTGCGGCTCACCATAGGAGCACAGCGGCGGGGCCTCGAGGCTGGCCGCAGGCAGCAGCCGGCGGGCCACGAACTCGACCTGCACATCCTGGGGCTGCAGGCCGTTGAGGTTGACCGCGACCCGCAGCCGCAGCGACTCCCCGCGGGTCAGTTCGGTCGGCGTGTCCGCGAGCATCCGCACGCTGACGCGGTTCCAGGCCTGGCGGACCCGCTGCTTCCATTCCGAGAGGCGCCGGGCGCCGGCGAAATCCTCCCGTTCGAGCCGCTG
>JAJYTX010000202.1 GCA_021792815.1 Pseudomonadota bacterium | reverse complement strand
GATCGGCAGACTGTCGCGAACGGCCGTCAGCGTCGCCGCGTCGGCCGCCGGGTCGGTCAGCGTCACGCGTGGCTCGACCAGGAAGCTCGTCAGGGCCACCTTCGTTTCGGCGAGGGTGCGCTCGATGTCGCTCAGCGCCTTGTCCCGCCACATGTGAAATTCGACCGCCTCGAACCCAGCGGCCCGGGCGGCGCGAATCCGCGCGCAGAAGTCGGGATGTTCGGCCTTGAACAGCCACTCGATGCAGGGTGACAGCAGCATTGTCTCTACTCCCGGGTGTGCCCACCCTAAAATTCCAACACTTTGTCTTTCAGCGGAATCGTGACCCGGCCGGTGGCGGCCCACTCCGTTCCGCGCACCAGCAGGCTGATGAGCGCGTCATAGCGGAGCGTGTCGGGGCCGTGGCCGAGCGTGAAGCTGTAGACCCGACCCTTGCCGTAACGGGAGGTCCACACCAACGGATGCTCCTGGTTCATCCCCGACATCTGCGCCAGGCGCTCGGGGCTGAATTGGTCCGGGGGAAACTTCGGACCGGCGAGCGCCGGCGCATAGGCTGCCGCATCGTCATAGCCGGTGACCAGGACGCAGACATCCTTGGTTTTACGGTTCCAGCGCAGGTTCGTGTACATGTCGTCCATGAACGTCCACAGGTACTCCCGCATGCCCCGGGTGATCGGATTGCGGCGGTCGACGACGTGGAGGCGAAAAGCATCGAGCGGCGCCCGGCGGCTCGGCGTCGGCGTCAGACGCAGCGCCGCGCCGGCCAGTTGCTCGAATTGCGGCCAGTCCGGCGCACCCATGATGAACGTGGGATGATAGACGACGATTCCCTTGCCCTGGCGGACGAACTTGAACAGGGCCGCCTCGGCGCGCCTGCCCCAGCGCTCTTCGGCAGGTTCGTCGTAGAACCATCGGCCGCAATAATTCAGCAGCACCACGTCGTAGGGAGCCAGCGTCTGCTCGGTGGCGCCGCGGAACTCCTCGGTGACGCGCACCGTGAACCGTCCCGATTCCTCGAGCATGTTGCGCAGCTCATTGGTGGTTCCCTTCCAATCGTGCTCGAAGCTGTTGCGGCCCGTGATGATCAATGCATTGATCGGCCGGCTACCGGGCCGAAGCGGTGGGCGGATCACCTGCACCGTGGTCGGCATCACGTACGCGGATGGCACGGCCTGTTTACTCTTCACGCATCCCCCTCCAAACGGGCCGCTCACGGCCTGGCCCGGGCGCCAAGCCGTCGCGCCGAAGCCCACGATACGCCGGCCAATACGGCCCGCACGCACACGCGCCTCTGCGCACCGACTTGGGGCGCGACCCCAAGTACCCGATGGGGTGGCCGATGCCGGTGCTCCGGCGGACCCCGATCAGGTTTAGAATTGCCACTCTAATTCAATATAGACCGGCGGCGAAAAGCCGTCAATTCTTCCGCGAGGCAATCGCGGCGGATCCGCGCAATCCGGGGAAGCGGACCGTGGCGAAAGCCGCACGGGCCGGCTCGCCGCCCGATGCCCCTCCCCGCCCCGGCACCCGCTTGCGCCCCCGCTCCGGCCGGAGTGCTCCGCGACCGGGTCCCGGAGGACCGGAACGCGTTGATTGGAAGCTGAATTCTATTATACAGTAGCCGCGAGGTCGGCGCGTTCGCGACGACCCTCACTTCGGGGGGCATGACTTGCAGAAGCACACGGATCCCGCGCGCACCGCCGGTGCAGTCCAGGCGTTCGGCCTCATCCTGGCCATGACGCTGCCGGTCACCCCGTTGATCTCGCTGCTGCCGAACCTGCCGCAATTGCTGCGACACTTCTCGGCGGTCCCCCATGCCGATTTCCTGGTGCCGTCGATCATCACGATTCCTTCGGTCCTGATCGCGCTGCTCTCGCCGGTGAGCGGCATCATTGCCGATCGCCTCGGCCGACGGCGCCTGCTGGTCATTGCCAGCCTGGTCTTCGGTGTATTCGCAACGCTGCCCGTCCTGCTCAATTCCCTGTACGCGGTCCTCGCCTCGTTGTTCGTGGCCGGCGCGGCCGAGGCTTTCATCATGACCTGCGCCAATGCGCTGCTCGGCGACTATTTCCCGCCGGAGCCGCGCAAGCGCTGGCTCGGCGTCCAGGCGAGCCTGGGCTCGGTCCTCGCCACGGCCATCATGCTCTCCGGGGGACTGCTCGGCGGCATCAGCTGGCATGCGCCGTTTCTGCTGAACCTGATGGGCTGCGTCGTCTTCGTCTGGCTGCTGCTGTTTACCTGGGAGCCGAGGCTCCAGCCCGAGCCGCGCGAGGGCGGTTCGATCAGCGCTCCTGCGGCCAGGTTCCAGTGGCGCCCCATGCTGCCCGTCTACGGTCTGTCGATCTTCGCGGGGCTTTTCTACTACTTCCAGATCGAGCTCGGCGTGTTTTTCGCGAACCTGGGTGTCCACACGCCGTTCGCCCTCAGCATCGTCACCACGGTGGCAAGCGTTGGAGTCATCCTGGGCGGGTGGTACATCCACCAGCAGAAGGGACGCAGCGTGACATTCAACATCGGTCTGATCTTCTTCTGCTACGCATTCGGATACATCGGCATCGGACTTTCACACGGGTACCTGATGGCCTTGCCCTTTGCCCTGGTCTCCCAGGCTGCCAACGGCATGTTCATTCCGACGTACGTCGGCTGGGCACTCGGCAAGCTCGACCCGTCATTCCGTGGCCGAGGCATGGGGCTGTTCATGACCAGCTTCTTCTCGGCGCAGTTTCTCGCCCCGCCAGTTCTGACCCTGGTCGCCCGATCACAAGGGAACAGTGTGCTGGCCGCCCTGGTCGTCGTCGGCGGGGTCAGCGCGATTGTGCTGGTCCTCACCGCCGTGCGGGCGCGGGCGCTGCCCGCGCCGGCGCACAGCAACTGAGGCCCGTCTGATCAATCGAGTCCCGGAAAGCACCGGCACGGGGAAAGTCCGATGAGATGGCAATCACTGATGGTGGAACTCGGCAAACCCGCGCCCGAGTTTGATCTGCCGGACGCGCACGGGCATCGGGTTCGCCTGCGGGACGTGCGGGGCGAACAGGGCCTGCTGGTGGCGTTCATCTGCAATCACTGCCCATTCGTGCGGCACATCATCGGCGGATTCGTCGCGTTCGCGAACGATTACGCTCCCAGGGGAATCGGCACGGTCGCGATCAGCTCGAACGATATCGGGGCGCATCCCGAGGACAACCCGCACCACATGGCGCAGTTCGCCGCCCGACACGGTCTCCGCTTTCCCTACCTGTACGATGCCTCGCAATCCGTCGCAAAGGCTTTTGGTGCCGCCTGCACGCCGGATCTGTTCCTGTATGACGCGCAGGGGCGGCTCTTTTACCGCGGGCAGTTCGATGGCAGCCGCCCTCAGACGGCGCATACCCAGGCCATCCAGGTGGCGCTCACCGGCGAAGATCTGCGTAACGCCGCCGATCGCCTGCTCGCGGGAAAGGCGGCGCCGCAGACCCAATTACCCAGCATGGGATGCAGCATGAAGTGGAAGCCCGGAAACGAACCCGACTGGGGGTGAGAGACCCGGGGTAGCCACCTCGGCGCCCGCACACGGCATTCGCCGCAGTCGGCGCCGCGCCCCCGAAACGGACGCGCGCTGCGTCAACTGCCCAAAGCGGCAGACCGGCGGCCGGCCGCGAGGAGCAGGCCCAGCCCGCAGACCATCGAGGCGACCCCAAGGAGCGCGAATGCGCCGAGCGCGCGTCCGGTGGCCGCCCGGGCGGCCGCAAAAGCCACCGGCGCCAGGAATTCTCCGAGGTAAAAGCACGAACACCACAGCCCCATGCCTCTGCCGCGCAAATCGGCGGGCAGCACACTGTGCGCCCACAAAATGAGGGTCGCGACCAGCATCCCCGCGCCGATCTCCGCCACGAACATTGCGCCGGTCATCCCAATCCCGGTGCGCGCCAGTCCCATGAGCAGCAGGCCGGCTCCGATCATCACGAACACAACGCTGGCGAGCCGTTTCGGCGCGGCTTTTCGGAGCACGGCGAGCACGATGGCGCCTGCCGGCGAACCGAGGTTCGCGATCCCGAGGAGCACCCCGATCCGCTGCGGCGACGCCACGCCGATCGCTTTGAACGCGATCGCCCCCTGAATGACGCAGGCGAAAAAAAACACCGACGCCAGCAGGGTCGCCAGCCCGAAGCCCGCGGAAATCCGCAGCACCTGACCGAGGGCCGGCATCGTCCGATCCGCCCGAGCCACCGCTCTCTGCGGTTACGGAAACGACTACTGGGGCGATGCGATGAGCGGGCGTTTCCTCGTCCCGTCATCCATCGCCGTGGCCCGAGCCCACGACGCTCAATCCCTGAGTCCGCGGTACGCGAAATTCCGGTACCGGGCGAGTCCACCACGGGCGGCGAACAACGCGGGCCGGAGGCTGGCAAGATCCTCGATGACGTTTGCATCGTATCCTGACACCTCGAATCGCAGCCCGTGCCGGATCCAGCGGCCGGGTTCCGTTCCGTAATAGAACGTGACGATCTGTCCGTCATTCACGATCCGCAGCCGCAGCTGTTGCGATGCCGGCACCGGCTCCCGCCAGAAGCTGCGCCGGCCGCCGGCATACGTGCTCATGGAGCGGCCGTCGTACCCCATGCCGAGGAACAGCCGCTCATCGAAGAACAGCAGCAGGCCGCCCTCGACGTCACCTTCAAGCTCCATCTCCACGCTGACTTCGTACGCGTGGTCGCCGCTGCATCCGACGACCGGTGAGCAGTCCTGGGGCCCGTCACCGTGACCCTCGACCACCATGGCGCCATCGGTGATTCGTGCCGCCGCAGCGTATGTCGCGGAACTCGGCCGGTAGATCCGCCAGCGGGTACCCCAGGCGGGTCTGCTGAAGTCATCCGACAGGCGGAATTCCGCGGATGGCAGAGAGTCGGCACGCGGCTTGGCCAATGGGCGCGACAGATCGCCCCCCGTGGCGACGGGCCATCCCTCCTGGGTCCATTGGACAGGCTCGAGGAGAGTCTGACGGCCCAGCGTACGGTAGCCGTTCTCATAGCCGTGATACACGACCCACCAGTCGCCGTGCGGTCCCTCGATCAGGCTGCCATGGCCGCGCGACCACCAGGGCTCCGATGCCGAGTACGTGTGCACGAGGGGGTTGTGGGGACTGTTCTCCCAGGGACCGGACACCGAGCGTGACCGGGCCACGGTCACCATGTGGCTGGTGGGCGGACCCGACGTCCCTCCTTCGGCGCAGAGCAGGTAAAAATACCCGCCGCGACGCAGCAGCTTGGGACCTTCCAGGGAAAATGCCTGGACCACCCAGTCGCGCGGATACTGCCATCCCGAGTATGCAGGCTGCACGGGACCGTCGGCCGAGAGGCCATCGGCGCTGAGCCTGACCCGGTCGATGCCGGCCAGAAAGAGGTAGCGATGGCCGTCTTCGCCGACCACGTGCTCCGGATCGATATGACCCTCGATACCCGTGTCGATCAGCTCGCTCCACGGACCGGTGATGTGGTCGGCATGGAGGACATAAATCCGGATGACCGCAGTCGGGGAGAACTTCAGCGGCACGACCGGAATGTAGATGAAGTACCGCCCGGAGTATTTCACCAGGTCCACTGCAAAAACCTGACCCGGGGCCCAGCGCAGCGCGGCGCCGATCGGCAGCCAGTTCACCAGGTCCCGGGAGTGCCACAGGGTCAGCCCGGGATACACGTCAAGCGACGTGGACGTCATGTAGTAATCATCCCCATCCTTGAGAATCGCCGGATCCGGGTGATCGCCCGGCAGGATGGGATTGAGGAAGCGTCCGTCGCCGAGATCCGCCAGCCGTTGTCCCTCGGAACCGACCCTCCAGCCCGAGACCGCCAGTCGGCACTGCGCTCCGGGGTCCTCGGCCGGATACCGCGCGGTGCGCCCCATGCCTGCCGCAGCGGGCAGAGCTGCGGCGGAACCGAGGAGTCCCAGAGCCTGCCTGCGCGTGGCCTTCATGCAATACC
>JAJYTX010000201.1 GCA_021792815.1 Pseudomonadota bacterium | reverse complement strand
CCGTTTCCGCCGCTGGCGACCGTCATTGCGATCATCATGGAGTTTTTCGTCTCGATCGCCATCATCCTCGGTGTGGCGACCCGGCCTCTGGCGGCGCTGCTGGCGCTGTACACGCTCGGCACCGCGCTCATCGGCCACCGCTACTGGTCGATGACGGGCATGGCCCGCATGGAGAATGAAATCAACTTCTACAAGAACATCAGCATCATCGGTGGCCTGCTCGTTCTCTATGTCACGGGAGCCGGCCGCTACGCCATCGACAGCGTGTGGCGCGGGCATGGCGTGAGCGGAAGCTGAGCGGTACGACACCGGCACGGAACAGCGACCCGCGGCAGCGGGTCGCTTTGCCAACCGGGTGCGGTCGCCGAGGCGTGCGCCGCCGCGGTCACGGGCGTCCGTGGCGGATGGGCACACCCAGACCCTCATGGACGGACAACGGCCGATCCGCGTATCATTGCCGGTTCCGGGCGGCGCGCCCGTAGCTCAGTTGGATAGAGTGGCAGCCTCCGAAGCTGCAGGTCGCTGGTTCGAATCCAGTCGGGCGCGCCAAATTGCCGTGAGGGTCGAACACGTGAGTGGCGAGTCGCTGGTTCGACAAATGTGCCGGGAGCACATTTGAACGGCGCACAGCGCCGGCCCCCGCAGGGGGGCGAGGCCCAGGAGGGGCCGAGTAATCCAGTCGGGCGCGCCAAATTGCCGTGAGGGTCGAACACGTGAGTGGCGAGTCGCTGGTTCGACAAATGTGCCGGGAGCACATTTGAACGGCGCACAGCGCCGGCCCCCGCAGGGGGGGGCGAGGCCCAGGAGGGGCCGAGTAATCCAGTCGGGCGGCTCGTGACCCGCTATACTGGTGCTTCCGCGTTCACCGATTCCCCCGAGAGGTATCGTGAGCAAGCAGGATACTCACTTCATCAATGTGTTCAGTCTGGTGCTCGGCATTCTCGCGACGGTCGCCATTCTGATTTTCGTTCTGGCCCGCTACGTCGGAGCCCACACTGAGGGCAAGGAAGTTCTCTCCGACACCGAATACATCAAGGACGTCTCGAAGCGGGTTGCACCGTTCGCCCAGGAGGCGATCGCCGGGCAGATGAATTCCGCGCCCGCCGCCGCGCCCGCCGCGGCGGGCAGCGGCACCACCGGCATCCCGACCACCGGCCAGCAGCTCTTTCAACAGACCTGCAGCGCCTGTCACGGACCGGGCGTCGCGGGAGCCCCCAAGGCCGGCGACAAGGCCGCGTGGGCTCCGCACATCGCCAAGGGATTACCGACGCTCTACGAGCATGCGCTGCACGGTTTCCACGGACACAGCGGCATCATGCCGGCGAAGGGCGGACAGCCGACCCTGCCGGACGCCGTGGTCAAGCGGGCGGTCAACTACATGGTCTCCCTGGTGGATCCCGCCCTGGTCAAGGGCCGGCCGAAGTAATCCGCTCCCGGTCCATGACCCTCAGCATCACCGCCTCGCCCACGTGTGCGGCGGTGATGGTGGGCTGGCCATCGAGATCGGCAATGGTGCGCGCCAGCTTCAGGATGCGCTGGCGCGCCCGCGCGGACAGCCGCAGCCGCTGCATGGCCTGATCGAGCAATGCGCGCCCGCGGGGATTGGCCGCGCACCACTGATCCACCTGTGCATCGGTCAGACGCGCGTTGCAACGCCCCTGACGCAGCAGCTGCACCATCCTGACGTGGGCCACACGCTCGGCCAGGACCGCACTGGCCTCTCCCCGTGGCCCCTCGTCGAACTCGCCGGCCTCCAGGCGCGGTACCTGCACGTGCATGTCCAGGCGATCGAGCAGCGGACCGGAGATACGCGCGCGGTAGCTGCGCACCTGGGCGGGCGTGCAGCGGCAGTTCGCCCCGACATCGCCCTGGTGACCGCACGGGCAGGGGTTCATGGCGGCGACGAGCTGGAATGCCGCCGGGTACTCGGCCTGCATCGCCGCGCGCGACACCATCACGACGCCGGATTCCAGCGGCTCTCTCAGCGCTTCCAACACCCGCCGGTCGAACTCCGGCAGCTCGTCAAGGAAGAGCACGCCATGGTGTGCGAGGCTGATCTCCCCGGGACGCGCCTGTGCGCCCCCGCCCACCAGGGCGACGGCTGACGCCGTGTGATGCGGCGTCCGGAAGGGACGCAAGCCGAACCTGTCCGCGTTGAAACCGGCTGCGCTGACCGAGGCGATCGCCGCGCAATCCAGCGCCTCGGAGTGTGTCAGGGGCGGCAGCAGGCCCGGCAGACGCTGCGCCAGCATGCTCTTGCCGCTTCCCGGCGGACCGATCATGAGCAGGCTGTGCGCACCTGCGGCGGCAATGAGCAGCGCGCGTTTGCCCTGGACCTGTCCCCGCACATCCCTCAGGTCCATTGCGGGCGCCGATCCATGGATGACCGGGCGATCGACAGCTTCACCCTGCGGCAACCGGACGAGGCCCGCCCAATGCTCGCAGACCTCGCTCAAGTGTGCCGCCGCCCGGACCTGCCCTGCGGCGACAATGAGTGCCTCCTGCAGATTGGCCCGCGGGACGATCAGCTCATGCCCGTCACGATGGGCGTGCGCAGCCGCCAGCAGGATGCCGCGTACGGCTTTGACCTCACCGCCAAGGCCCAGCTCGCCGTACAGCTCGCAGACCGGCGTGCCGGGCCGCGCCGCGAGCTGGCCCGAGGCGATCAGGATGCCGAGCGCCATCGGCAGCTCGAACCGTCCGCCTTCCTTTGGGATCTCGGCGGGCGCCAGATTGACGATGATGCGTCCGGCCGGAAACTCGAAGCCGCAGGACAGGAGCGCGGCCCGCACCCGCTCGCGGCTTTCCTTCACCACCGTGGCCGGAAGCCCGACGATGTAAAATACGGGCAGGCCGCTGGCGAGTGTGACCTCCACCTGCACCGGCGGAGCCGACAGGCCCACCTGCGCGCGGCACGCCAGGTGCGCAACGGGCAGCGGCATGAAGCGAGCCTGCGGTTCGTCCGGCAGCGAGACGGCAGCGGCGCGGGGGACGCGCGTGCCGCTAAGGGCTGTCCGCCGCCGGGCTGTCGGGCTTCGCACCGCCCTCCAGCGCCTTTAAGCGTGCCTCGAGCTCGGCGAGGCGCTCGCGCGTGCGCTGCAGTACCCGCGTCTGGGTGTCGAATTCGTCCCGGGTCACCAGATCCAGTTTGCCGAGGCTGGCGCGCAGCACCGCGCGGAAGTTGCTCTCCAGGTCCTGTTGCAGAGTGCGCAGCGCTGGCGGGACGCTTTCGGCGAGTCGGCGGGCAATCGCATCGATA
Organism: Pseudomonadota bacterium; assembly: GCA_021792815.1. The sequence continues at coordinate 2,708 of JAJYTX010000201.1, read as the reverse complement.
CCAAAAATATCCATCATCGCTGACCTCCCAGTACGTGCCCCGGTTTAGGGCGGATGGGCTTGCGGGCAGCACCAAAATGGTGCGGATTCTGGTGCAGAGGTAACGCAATCCGCTGTGACTGCAATGAATTTTGCGATGGCACGGATTCTGCACCTCGGCCCCGCGTCATCAGCTTACGCGTGTGATGGCCGATCCGGCAGCCCCTATTTTTGACCCGATCGCCCAGAAACACGTGCCGCTCGAGCATTGCCCGGGAGAAAACATGCGTATCGTCCGAAAATTCATCACATTCCTCTGCATGGCCGCGACCGCTACACTGGCGGCCTCAGGCCCCGCGATGGCCGGGGCCCTTACCGCTGCGCCGACGCCTGACAAGGGCGACATGGCCTGGATGATGACCTCCACGGCCCTAGTGCTGTTGATGTCGGTACCGGCGCTCGGCTTGTTCTACGGCGGACTGGTACGCACCAAGAACATGCTGTCGGTGCTGATGCAGGTGTTCGCCGGCTTTTCCCTGATCACCGTGCTGTGGTGCATCTACGGCTACTCGCTGGCCTTCACCGCCGGCAACCCCTTCATCGGGGGCCTCAGCCGGCTGTTCCTCGCCGGCACCTTCAATCCCGCGACCGGCGTCTTCTCCACGATCGGGACGTTCGACAAGGGCATCGTGCTGAATGAGCTGGTCTACGTGGGGTTCCAGGCCACCTTCGCCGCCATCACCTGCTGCCTGATCCTCGGCGCCCTCGTCGAGCGGGTGAAGTTTTCCGGCATCCTGCTGTTCCTGGCGTTCTGGTTCACCTTCTGCTACTGCCCGGTGGCGCACATGGTGTGGTACTGGCCCGGCCTGGATACCACCGCGGGCGCGCACCCCGTCGGCGGGCTGTTGTGGAAATGGGGCGCACTCGACTTCGCCGGCGGTACCGTGGTGCACATCAACGCCGGTGTCGCGGGCCTGGTGGGCGCCATCATTCTCGGCAAGCGCATCGGCCTCGGCAGGGAACCGATGCCTCCGCACAGCCTCACCATGACCATGATCGGCGCCTCGCTCCTGTGGTTCGGCTGGTTCGGGTTCAATGCCGGCTCCGCGCTGGAGGCCAACGGTTCGGCGGCCCTCGCCTTCATGAACACGTACCTGGCCACTGCCTGTGCGGTACTCACCTGGATGGGGACGGAATGGCTCATCAAGGGTAAGCCATCGATGCTGGGTGCGGCCTCGGGCGCGGTGGCGGGCCTGGTGGCCATCACGCCGGCGGCCGGCAACGTCGGCATCCTGGGCGCGTTTCTGATCGGCCTCGGTGTCGGCCCGCTCTGCTTCTGGGGCGTCACCGGCCTCAAGCGGCTGATCCGCACCGACGATGCGCTGGATGTCTTCGGCGTACATGCCCTGGGCGGGATCTTCGGCGCACTGGCCACCGGGATCTTCAACGATCCGGCCCTCGGGGGACCCGGCGGAAGCGCCTACCCGGGCATCTGGGCCCAGCTGCTCATCCAGGCCAAGGCGGTGGGCGTAGTGATCGTGTGGACCGCCGTGGTTGCGGCCATCGGCTTCTCGCTCGTCAAGTGGACGATCGGCCTGCGCGTGAGCGAGGACGAGGAGCGCGAGGGTCTGGACATCACGATCCATGGCGAGCGCGCTTACGACATGTAGCGCGGGCCTGGGCGGAGGGCGGATCTGAACGGCATCGTGGCGTGAGCGCAGTCCAACCGCCGCCCCGGGGTTTCGCGCCCGGTGTGCCAGCCATCACTCACGATCGAGACCAACGGTCTTACAATGGTTCTTGGATCGGATTGATCAGCACACCGGAGACGCCCATGCCGCGCACCGCGATCTTCGTTACGCTCACAGGGGTCCTGCTGGCCGGGACCCTGAGCCTGGCCCATGCCGATGTATTCCGCTGGGTGGATCCGCACGGCGTGGTGCACTACAGCGATCAATGGGTGCCCGGCGCCACGCGGGTGATGGTCACTTCCGAGTCGCTGAAAGGCGGCAGCTCGTCCCACGCCATGCAGGCCATCCTCGCCGAAAGCAAAGGGGCCGATCAGCAGATCCAGCGGCAGGCGGATGAACGCGCCGTGCAGGCCGAGGAAGCGCAACTTCAGGCCCAGCGGTGCAAAAAGGCGAAGGCGAGATACTGGAGCCTGATCCACGCACGCCGGCTCTTTACGACCGGCAAGAAAGGCCAGCGGCATTACTTCACCGACGCCGAGGCCAATGCCGCGCGGGTCAAGGCAAGGGAAAGCATGGATCGGCTCTGCGCAACGCCCTCGCCCTGAGGAGCCTCTTGTGAGCGCCACGCCCCGGTAGGCGGGCGCTGAGCCGGCGTCTGCGATCCGGGCCTGTACGGATTCCGGATCACCCCGAGGGAGCACTATAGTGGCAGCCACGGGCGGCTTGCCGCATCGATGGGGTAGTGGATGTCATGCGGGTAGGATTCGTCGGACTCGGCGCCATGGGCCTTTCCATGGCCCGCAACCTGCGCCGCGCGGACCTTTTGACGTCGGTATGGAACCGCACGGGTGAGAAGGCCCGGGCTCTGGCCGCCGAGCTCGGCATCCAGGCGCCGGCCACCCTCGCGGAGCTCGGCGCCGGAGCCGATGCCGTGGTGAGCTGCGTGTCGGCGGATGCGGATGTGCTCGAAGTCGTCAGCGCGCTCGCGCCCACGCTGGCGGCAGGCTCACTGGTGATCGACTGCTCGACCACCGCCGCC
>JAJYTX010000200.1 GCA_021792815.1 Pseudomonadota bacterium | reverse complement strand
ATTCACAGGCTCCGGGGGATTTGAAGCGGGGGCCGCCGGCCTCATAATCAGGGGGAGCTTTCCCAAGAGGTGAATCGATGGACGTTGTCGAGAGAATCAAGGCCGAGATCGGCTCGAGTCCGGTGGTCCTGTTCATGAAGGGGACGCCGGATTTTCCGCAGTGCGGCTTTTCCGCTCAGACGGTGGCGGCGCTGCGCGCTCTCGGCGCGCAGTTCAAGTCCGTCAATATCTTCGAGGACCCGGAGCTGCGCGAAGCGCTCAAGCGCTACTCCAACTGGCCGACCTACCCGCAGCTGTACGTCAAGGGCGAGCTGGTGGGCGGTTGCGACATCGCCCTCGAGATGTATCAGAGCGGTGAGCTCAAGTCGCTCCTCCAAGGCGCCGGCGCGGTGAGTTAGGCGAGGCGTCCCCGCAGGGACGCGGGGGTGGTCGGCGGCTCCCTTCAAACGGGGCCGTCGCCGGTGTCGCCCTCCGCGGGCGGCGCCTGCCAGCCGAGCTCGCGGGCACGGCACTGCGCGGCGAGGAAGCTCGTGCGCAGCCGGTTGCACACCAGGCAGAACAGCTCCGCGGTGCGCTCGGCGTCATAGTGCGCCGAGTGCGCGCTCGCCTTGTCCCAATCGAATCCGGCGACCACCGCTGCTTTGGCGAGCACCGTCTGGCCCAGGGCGGCCCCGGCGAGCGTCGCGGTATCGAAGCAGGAAAAGGGATGGAAGGGGTTGCGCTTGATGTCCGAGCGCTTGACCGTGGCGTTGAGAAAACCCAGGTCGAAAGCCGCATTGTGGCCGACGAGGATGGCGCGGCGGCACTCGTAGGCCTTCATGGCGTGGCGGATCTCCCGGAAGATGCGCTGCAGGGCGTCGCGTTCGGGCAGCGCCGGTCGCAGCGGATGATACGGATCGATGCCGTTGACCTGCAGGGCGGCCGGCTCGATCCTCGCGCCCTCGAAAGGCTTGACGTGATAGTTGTGGGTGACGCCGCGCCTGAGCACCCCCTCGGCGTCGATCTCGATCATCACGGCGGCGATCTCGAGCAGTGCATCGGTCTCGGCGTTGAATCCGCCGGTCTCGACGTCCACGACCACCGGCAGGTAGCCGCGGAAGCGGCTCGCCATCGGGCCCGCCGTGCGCGGCGGCATCTCGCTCGGGTTCAGTGTGCTCATGGCTGCGCCACCTGCCAGCCGATGCGCTCCCCGGCGCGCAGCGGCACCAGTGCGTCATCGGCGAAAGGATAGGACGGCGGGACCTGCCACGGCGTCCTGACCAGGCGGATCCGGCCGTCGTTGCGCGGCAGCCCGTAGAAATCCGCGCCGTGTCCGCAGGCGAACGCCTCGAGCCGATCGAGCGCGCCCAGGGCCTCGAAGACCTCGGCATACAGCTCGAGGGCCGCGTGGGCCGAGAAAATCCCCGCGCAGCCGCAGGCCGCTTCCTTCGCGGCACGCCCGTGCGGGGCGCTGTCGGTGCCGAGAAAAAAGCGCGGGCTGCCGCTCGCGAGCGCTTCGAGCAGCGCCCGGCGGTCGGCCTCTGACTTGAGCACCGGCAGACAGTAGTGGTGCGGACGCAGGCCACCGGCGAACAGCGCATTGCGGTTCAGGAGCAGGTGTTGCGGAGTCACGGTGGCGGCGATGCCTGCGCGCGCCGAGCGCACGAACTGCACCGCGGCCCGGGTGGTGATGTGCTCGAACACGATGCGCAGCCGCGGGAACCGCGCCGCAAGCGGCGAGAGAATCCGCTCGATGAACACCGCTTCGCGCTCGAAGACATCGACGCTCGGATCGGTGACCTCACCGTGCACCTGCAGCACGAGCCCGGTCTGCTCCATTCGCTCGAGCACCGCATCGACGCGCCGGATGTCCGTGACCCCGGCGTCCGAATGGGTGGTCGCGCCGGCCGGATACAGCTTGAAGCCGACGATGCAGCCGCTCGCCCGGGCACGATCGGCCTCGTCGGGATCGGTCTGGTCCGTCAGATACAGGCTCATCAGGGGTTCGAAGCGCGCGCCCGCGGGCAGCGCTTCGAGGATGCGCCGGCGGTAGGCGAGCGCCTGTTCCGTGGTGACCACCGCGGGTTTCAGGTTGGGCATGATGAGCGCGCGGGCGAACCGCGCCGCGCTGAACGGCAGCACCGCGCGCATCGCCGCTCCATCACGCAGGTGCAGGTGCAGGTCGTCCGGACGGCGCAGCGTGATCGAGGCCGGGCTCGCGCTCACGCGCCTGCTCCCCGGGGATTCGGCGCGTTCTGTCTCAAGGGGCGCTCCCGCCAGAGGCGCACGCCGAGGCCGGTGATGTCGGTGTTGAGCGCTGCGGTCGCCTCGCGGCGCGCCGCCTGGGTCTCTCTTGCGGCAGATTCCGGCCTCGCCACAATGAGGGTGTCGCGGTCGGCCTGCGGGCGCGGGCGCGCGATTTCACGGGACTGCAGCGCGGGCAGCAGCCCAACAGGACGGCGCGCCGGGCCCATCGGTCCCGATCCTTGCTTGACCATCGCGGATGAAACCCGGATTATTGCGCGGCTCATTGACAGGCGACTTTCGCTCGCAAGGGATGCTGGCGGCGCATCCTACTCCATTCGGCCCGAGCCTTTCGCTTCAGGTCCATGCGTCGCACATCCGGGCAGCCTGTCCGATCCGGGGCGCTGGCGCGAAGGCGCCCCTGGAGGAACCGGCCGATGCCGGCGCGGGGCGGCGCCGCAGCGGTGGCGATACTGATATGCGCGGGGCGCGCAGTTGAGGAGCGCGCCTCGGCCCCGGGGTCCCGGCAGGAAGGGCGAAGCGGGTCCGGGCGGCTGCGAGCGGCACGGGACGCGCCAGGCGCGCTCCGGCCGGCAGCAGAGTGACGAAGGCCCCGCGCGCCGGGTGCGCGGGCTCGACCGACGAGCGTGAGACCGCATGACCGAACCGCCAAAGCTCTCAGACATCGATCCGGTTGAAACCCAGGAGTGGCTCGAGTCGATCGACTCGGTGCTGAAGACCCACGGGCCGCTGCGGGCGCACTTCCTCCTCGAGCGGCTCATCGATTACACGCGCCGCAGCGGCGCCTACCTGCCGTTCAAGGCCAACACCGCCTACGTCAACAGCATTCCCCCGGGCCGCGAGCCGGTGTATCCGGGCAACCGCGCGCTCGAGAAACGCATCGAGTCCTACATCCGTTGGAACGCGCTCGCCATGGTGGTGGCGGCCAACCGCAAGTCCTCCGAATACGGCGGACACCTGGCGAGCTACGCCTCCTCGGCGACGCTCTACGAGGTCGGTTTCAACCACTTCTGGCGCGCCCCGAGCGCCGAGCACCCCGGGGACCTGGTGTTCCTGCAGGGTCACTCCTCGCCCGGCATCTACGCGCGCGCCTATCTCGAGGGGCGGTTCAGCGAGAGCCAGCTGCAGCATTTCCGCCAGGAGGCCGGCGGTCCGGGCGAGGGGCTCTCGTCCTACCCGCATCCGTGGCTGATGCCGGATTTCTGGCAGTTTCCGACGGTCTCGATGGGGCTCGGCCCCATGCAGGCCATCTTCCAGGCCCGTTTCATCCGCTACCTCGAGCATCGCGGGCAGATCGCGTCCTCCGATCGCAAGGTGTGGGCGTTTCTCGGCGACGGCGAGATGGACGAGCCGGAGTCGATGGGCGCGCTCACCATGCCGGTGCGCGAAGGCCTCGACAACCTCGTGTTCGTCATCAACTGCAACCTGCAGCGGCTCGACGGGCCGGTGCGCGGCAACGGCAAGATCATCCAGGAGCTCGAGGCGGCCTTTCTCGGCGCCGGTTGGAATGTCATCAAGGTGTTGTGGGGATCGCGCTGGGATCCGCTGCTCGCCCGCGACACCCAGGGGCTGCTGCGGCGGCTGATGGAGGAGTGCGTCGACGGCGAGTACCAGAACTTCAAGGCCAAGGGCGGCGCGTACACCCGCGAGTACTTCTTCGGCAAGTACCCGGAGCTCAAGGCCATGGTGGCCAACATGTCGGATGAGGAGATCTGGCGCCTGAACCGCGGCGGCCACGATCACCGCAAGGTCTACGCCGCCTATGCGGCCGCCGTCAGCCACAAGGGCCAGCCCACGGTCATTCTCGCCAAGACCGTCAAGGGCTTCGGGCTCGGCAAGGGCGGCGAGGGGCAGATGGTCGCGCACCAGCAGAAGAAGCTCTCGGAAGAAGATCTGCGCGCCTTCCGCGACCGCTTCCACATTCCCATCTCCGACGAGGAGATCGCGCGGCTGCCGTTCCGCAAGCCGCCGGAGGACTCCGAGGAGGCCCGCTACCTGCACGACCAGCGCAAGCGTCTCGGCGGCTATCTGCCCGCGCGGCGCCGGCAGGCTCCGCCGCTCGCCGTGCCGCCGCTCGAGGCGTTCTCGGCGGTGCTCGAGGGCACGGGGGATCGGGAGATCTCCACGACCATGGCGTTCGTGCGCATCCTGACGACGCTGCTCAAGGACAAGGCGATCGGCCGCAACATCGTGCCGATCGTGCCGGACGAGGCGCGCACCTTCGGCATGGAAGGACTGTTCCGCCAGATCGGCATCTATTCCTCGGTCGGACAGCTGTACACGCCGCAGGACGCCGACACGCTGATGTCCTACCGCGAGGACAAGAAGGGCCAGATCCTCGAGGAGGGCATCAACGAGGCCGGCGCGCTGTGCTCGTGGATCGCCGCCGGCACGGCCTACAGCAATCACGGCATCAACATGGTGCCGTTCTACATCTTCTACTCGATGTTCGGCTTCCAGCGGGTCGGGGACTTCATCTGGGCCGCGGGTGACCAGCAGGTGCGCGGCTTCCTGCTCGGCGCCACGGCCGGACGCACCACCCTCGCCGGCGAGGGCCTGCAGCACCAGGACGGACACAGCCAGCTGGTCGCCACCACCGTGCCGAACTGCGTGGCCTACGATCCGACCTTCGGCTACGAGCTCGCCGTGATCATCCAGGACGGCATGCGGCGGATGTACGTCGAGCAGGAAAGCATCTTCTACTACATCACCGTGATGAACGAGAATTACCCGCAGCCGGCCCTGCCCGAGGGCGCCGAGGCGGGCATCCTCAAGGGCGCCTACCGCGTGCGGGCGGCTGCGGGCAAGGGCAAGCTGCGCGCGACGCTGCTCGGCTCCGGAACCATCCTGCGCGAGTGCCTCGCGGCCGCCGCGACGCTCGAGAGCGAGTATGGCGTGCGCACGGAGGTCTTCTCGGTCACGAGCTTCAGCGAGCTGCGGCGCGAGGCCCTCGAGTGCGAGCGCTGGAACCTGCTGCATCCCGGCGAGCCCGCCCGTGAGCCCTATGTGCGGCACTGTTTCGAGGCCGCGCGCGGTCCGTTCGTCGCGGCGACCGACTACGTGCGCACCGTCCCGGACCAGATCCGCCAATGGATGCCCGGGGCCTACATCTGCCTCGGCACGGACGGATATGGCCGCTCGGACTCGCGCGCGGCGCTGCGGCGGCATTTCGAGGTCGACCGGGGCCACATCGTGGCGGCGGCGCTGAAGGCGCTCGCCGATGACGGCAAGCTCGATGCCACCGCGGTGGGCGCCGCCCTGAAGGACCTCGGGGTCGATCCCGAAAAACCGGTTCCCTGGAAATCCTGAGTTCTGAAAGCCATCCCGATGAGCGCGGCAGACAGCCTCGTTGAAGTGCGCGTGCCCGACATGGGCAATTTCAAAGACGTTGCCGTGATCGACGTGCTCGTGAGTGTCGGGGAGCGCATCGAGGTGGACGGACCGCTGGTCACCCTCGAGACCGAAAAGGCCACCATGGACGTGCCTTCGATCGCCGCGGGCACGGTGGAGAAGATCCACGTCGCCAAGGGCGGCAAGGTGTCCGCGGGTGATGTGGTGGCCACGGTGCGCACGGGCGAGGGCGACGGCGCATCCGCGCCGGCTGCCGCGCAGAGCACCCCGCCCGCCGCGCAACCGCCGGCCGAGCCGCGCGCCCCGGCGCCTGCGCCGGCCGAGCCACCGCCTCCTGCAGCGGATGCCGCAGCTGCGGCACCCACCCCGCCGCC
>JAJYTX010000199.1 GCA_021792815.1 Pseudomonadota bacterium | reverse complement strand
CTTCCATCACCGGCGGCTATGTCGCGCTCGCCCAGGCCTGCCGGTTGCTGCTGCGGCGCAGGGCGATCGCCACCAACCCACTGCACGGCCAGGTCGCCGCCATCTCGGTCGGTATCGTCGCAGGCGATGCAGTGCTCGATCTCGATTATCGGGAGGACTCACAGGCCGAGGTCGACATGAACGTCGTGATGAACGATGGCGGAGCCTTCATCGAGTTGCAGGGGACCGCCGAAGGACATGCGTTCCGCCGGCACGAGCTCGACGCCATGCTCGCTCTCGCGGCAGGCGGCATTGCGCGGCTGTTTCCCCTTCAGTCGGAGGCGCTGGAGATATGAGCGAGGCGCCGAGGTGGTTTGCCGGCGCTGCCCGGTGCCGCCCGATGCGCGGGGCGCGCCCGATCGGCCGGACCCGATCGTGCCCGGCGCGCAGCGCATGAAAGTCGTCCTCGCCAGCGGCAATCCCGCCAAGCTCCGGGAACTCGGGACGCTTCTCGCTCCGGGCGGACTGACGCTGGTGCCGCAGAGCGCCTTCGGGATCGTGCCGCCCCCGGAAACCGGTACGACCTTCCTCGACAATGCGCTGCTCAAAGCCCGGCATGCCGCGCGAGTCACCGGGCTGCCGGCGCTCGCGGACGATTCGGGGATCGAAGTGGACGCGCTGGGCGGCCGCCCGGGCGTGTACTCCGCCCGCTTCGCGGGCGAGGGGGCGAGCGACGAGGCCAACCTGCGCAAGCTCCTGAGCGATCTGTCGGGCGTGGCACCCGGACAACGGCAGGCCCGTTACCGGTGCGTGATCGTCCTGGTACGTCGCCACGACGATCCCGAGCCGCTCATCGCCCGCGGAAGCTGGGAGGGCGCGATTACGCTGGCGCCGAGGGGCACGGGCGGATTCGGCTACGACCCGGTCTTTCTGCCGGCCGGATCGAGCCGCACTGCGGCTGAGTTCGATGCGCGCGAAAAGAATGCCGTCAGCCATCGGGGGCAGGCGCTGCGCGCCCTGGTCGTGCAGGCGCGCGCCGCGTTCGGGGTCGGGTTTGCCGCCCACGCGGCACCTCCGGCGGACAGCGGCCGGCTGTTGGTGGTCGCTGCTCCCTCGGGGGCGGGCAAAACCTCACTGGTCCGGGAGCTGCTGGCGCGCGTGCCGAGACTGCAGCTGTCGGTCTCGCACACCACCCGGGCCAGACGTCCCACCGAAGCCGAAGGCCGCGAGTATTACTTTGTGACGGTGGCGGAGTTTCAGAAAATGGTGTCCGAGGGGCGCTTCCTGGAGCACGCCCGCGTGTTCGAAAACTACTACGGCACGGCCCGCGAGCCCGTCGAACGCACGCTCGCGCAGGGCCGGGACGTGGTGCTCGAGATCGACTGGCAGGGTGCCCGGCAGGTGCGGGCCGCCCTGCCGTCCTGCCTGAGTATCTTCGTGTTGCCGCCCTCCCGGGAAGCGCTGGAACAGCGGCTGCGCGGTCGGGCGACGGATGCGGCCGAAGTGATTGCCCGCCGTCTGCGCGATGCGGTCAGTGACATGTCCCATTGGAACGAATTCGACTACGTCGTGGTGAACGACGATTTCGGGCACGCGGTCGCCGATCTGGTACGCATCGCAGCAGGACAAGGCGAGGCGCTGGCGGCGGGCAGACCGGAACTGGCGCCGCTGCTGGGGCGCCTGCTGGCCTGAGAAGCCCTTCTTGCCGTATAGTAATGGCCTCTTGCGCGCTGGCCGCGCCCTTCATCCTCACAGCCCCTGATAGCGCCATGGCCCGAATCACCGTCGAAGACTGCCTGCAAAACGTCGATAACCTGTTCCAGCTGGTGATTCTGGCCGCCCAGCGCGCCCGGCGCATCGCCAACGGCGCCGAGCCGACGGTACCACTGGAGAACGACAAGCCGACCGTCGTCGCCCTGCGCGAGATCGCGGCGGGCAACGTGACGGTCGAGATGCTCCGCGAGCCGGAGCCGCCCGCTGAGCCAGCCGCTCCCGCCGTACCGGAGCTCGAGATGCAGTCGGCATTCCGTGCACCGCAGTTTGGACTGGGGGAGTGATACCGGGAGCCGGTCTCTCGCCGTGACGCCATGGATTATGCGTCTTCGCTCTTGGGACTGCTTCCCGGCGGAAGGCGCACTCCCGGGCTGAAGGATCTGCTCGCCACGGTCGGCGCGTATCTGCCGGCCGATCAGGTCGGCCGCATCCGCGAGGCAGCCGAATTTGGCGCCTCGGCGCACGAGGGGCAGAAGCGTCTCTCGGGCGAGCCCTTCATCGCCCATCCGGTGGCCACGGCGGCGATTCTCGCCGACCTGCATCTCGATCCGGACACGCTCATTGCCGCGATCCTGCACGACGTCATCGAGGATACCCCGACGCCGAAGGATCAGCTGGCCGCCCGCTTCGGCGCGGATGTGGCGGAGCTGGTCGACGGGGTGACCAAGCTCGACGCCATCCAGTTCAAGAGCCGTGAAGAAGCGCAGGCGGAATCCTTCCGCAAGATGCTGCTCGCGATGGTGCGCGACCTGCGCGTCATCCTCGTGAAGCTTGCCGATCGCACGCACAACATGCGCACCATCGACGCGGTGCCGCCGCACCGGCGACGGGCGATCGCCCGCGAGACGCTCGATATCTACGCGCCGATCGCCGAACGGCTCGGTCTGTACAACCTGAAGCTCGAGCTCGAGGAGCTGGGTTTCCAGGCGCTGTACCCGCGCCGCTACCGGGTGCTGGAGCACGCTCTGCGCAAGGCGCGCGGCAACCAGAAGGAGTTTCTGAAGAAGATCGAGCAGCAGCTGTCGGCGGCCCTCGAGAAGCGGGACATCCACGCCCGCGTCGATACCCGCGAGAAGCACATCTACAGCATCTACAAGAAGATGCTGCGCAAGCGCGCCTCGCTCTCGGAAATCGTCGATGTCTACGGCCTGCGCATCATCGTCGATGAGCTCGATACCTGCTACCGGGCCCTCGGCGTGGTCCACGCGGTGTTCAAGCCCATGCCCGGGCGGTTCAAGGACTACATCGCCATCCCGCGGGTCAACGGCTACCAGTCGCTGCACACCACCCTGTTTGGTCCGAACGCTGTGCCCATCGAGGTGCAGATCCGCACCGAGGACATGCACCGCGTGTCCGAATCCGGCATCGCGGCGCATTGGAAATACAAATCCGGCGGGGGCGCGGGCTCGATGCAGCAGGAACGGGCGCGCGAGTGGCTCTCGGGCCTGGTGGAGCTGCAGGAGGACGGCAACTCGGAGGAGTTTCTGGAGAGTGTCAAGGTCGACCTGTTTCCCGACAAGGTGTATGTCTTCACACCCAAGGGCAGGATCCTGCGGCTGCCGAGTGGCGCCACGGTGGTGGATTTCGCCTACGCGGTGCATACCGACGTCGGCAACCGCTGTGTCGCGGCGAAGGTCGACCGGCGCCTGGCGCCGTTGCGCACCGTGCTGCGCAACGGCCAGACCGTGGACATCATCACCGCACAGGGCGCGGTGCCCAACCCCGCGTGGGTGGGTTTCGTGGTGACCGCCAAGGCGCGCAGCGCCATACGTCATTACCTGAAGGGGCTGCGACGCACGGAGGCGATCGGCCTCGGCCAGCGGCTGCTCGCGCAGGCGCTCGCCGAGTTCCACCTGCCGCTGGAGGATGTCGGCCCCGAGACCCGTGCCGCGATGCTGGGCGAGCTCGGCATGAAGGACATGGATGATCTGTACGAGAGGATCGGCCTGGGCGAACGGCTGGCGCCGCTGGTCGCGCGCCGCCTGCTGCCCGGGGCCGCGGTGGCGAGCGCCGACAGCAAGTCCTCGCCGCTCGCCATCGCTGGCACCGAGGGACTGCTGGTTACCTACGCACGCTGCTGCTTCCCGCTGCCCAATGATCCGGTGTTCGCTTTCCTCTCCGCCGGCCGCGGCGTGGTCATCCACCGCGACCGTTGCGTCAACGTCGAGGATTATCGCAAGCATCCTGAAAAGTGGTTGCCGGTGAGCTGGCAGAACGCGACCGACAGGCTGTTCACCTCGGAAATCCGTGCATACGTGGTCAACCGTACCGGGGTGCTCGCCAGGGTGGCGGCGGCCATTGCCAGCGCCGACACCAACATCCATCACGTCTCGATCGAGGAGCAGGAAGGCGACGCATCGATTCTCACCTTCGAGCTGAAAGTGCGCGATCGCAAGCAGCTGGCGCGCGTGATGCGCGTCGTCCGGCGGCTGCCGGACGTGACCCGCGTCAGCCGGACCATCGCCGCGCATGCGCGCGGCGGACGGACCGAGGATGATTTCGACGAGCACGATCCGAACTCCCGGAACGAATGAGGACCCGCATGAGCCGTACGATCATCCAGACCGACCGGGCGCCGCAGGCGATCGGTACCTACTCCCAGGCTGTGCGCGTGGGCGACACCGTGTACCTTTCCGGTCAGATCCCGCTCGACCCGGCCACCAAAGAGCTGGTCGGCGGCGGCATCGAGGCCGAGATCCGCCGCGTGTTCGAGAACCTGCAGGCGGTGGCCGCGGCCGCAGGCGGCACTCTGGCGCAGGCGGTCAAGGTCAACATCTATCTGACCGATCTCAGTCACTTCACCAAGGTCAACGAGATCATGGCGCAGTATTTCCCGCAGCCTTATCCGGCGCGGGCGGCCGTCGGCGTCGCGCAACTGCCCAAGGGCGCGCGGGTCGAGGCCGAGTGCGTCCTGCATCTTGGCTGACGTCGCGCACGGACTCGCAGCCAGCGAGCAGCGGCCGGTCACGGCGCTGCCCGGCGTCGGTGCGGCGCTCGCCGGGCGGCTGCGCCGGCTCGGCGTCGAGCAGGTGCAGGACCTGCTGTTCGTTTTGCCTGTCGATTATGACGACCGTACCGAGTGCCGGCGCATCGGGCAACTCGTGCCGGGTGCGCGCGCGCTCGTCGAAGGCGAGGTGCAGCTGACCGAGGTGGTATTTCGCCGGCGGCGCCAGCTGCTCACGCGGCTGTCCGACGGCTCGGGATTTCTGACCCTGCGGTTCTTTCACTTCTCGGCGAGTCAACAGACGGGGCTGACGCGCGGCGTGCGCCTGCGCTGCTTCGGGGAGGCGCGCCGCGGGCCGCAGGGCCTGGAGATGATCCACCCCGAGTACCGACGGGTCACCGACCGGTCGGAGACGGTGGAGGATACGCTGACACCGCTCTACCCCCTGACGGAAGGAGTGACCCAGGGCCGGTTGCGCATGCTGATCGCCCAGGCGCTGCGCGAGCTCGACACCGCGGGCGTGCGCGACTGGCTGCCCCGTGAGCTCGTGGAGAGCATGGCGTTGCCGCCCCTGGGCGAAGCGCTGCGTTACGTGCACCGCCCGCCGAAGGATGCCCGGCTGGCGGAGTTGTCGGCCGGACGCCACCCGGCGCAGCGGCGGCTCGCATTCGAGGAGCTGCTGGCGCATCAGGCGAGTCTCAGACTGTTGAAGCGCGCGGCCAAGACGGATCCGGCATGGGCCCTCCCGGACCGGGAGGGCCTCGCGAGACGCTTGATGTCCTCGCTGCCCTTCCAGTTGACGAGCGCGCAGGCGCGCGCCCTCGCCGAAGTCGAAGCCGATCTGCGCTCCGAGGCCCCCATGGTGCGTCTGCTGCAGGGCGACGTCGGGTGCGGCAAGACGGTGGTCGCCGCCATGGCCGCGGCGCGTGCCGCGGGCAGCGGCCTGCAGGCCGCCCTCATGGCCCCGACCGAGCTGTTGGCCGAGCAGCACTGGCGCAACTTCCGCGACTGGTTTCAGCCGCTCGGACTGCCGGTGGCGCTGCTCTCGGGCACTCGGCCGGCACGGGCGCGGCGCAGCGCGCTCGAGACCGTGGCTTCGGGCGAGGTGCGGCTGGTGGTGGGTACCCACGCGTTGTTCCAGGAGGGCATCGATTTCGCGAGTCTTGCGCTGGTCATCGTCGACGAGCAGCATCGCTTCGGCGTCCAGCAGCGGCTGCGCCTGCAGGAAAAGGGCCGCAAGCTCGGGCGTTTCCCGCACCAGCTCATCATGACGGCGA
>JAJYTX010000198.1 GCA_021792815.1 Pseudomonadota bacterium | reverse complement strand
CGGCCGCGGCGTGACGATGCTCAGCTTCTGCCCGACGAGCGCGTTGAGCAGTGTGGACTTGCCGACGTTCGGACGGCCCACGAGCGCCGCGAAGCCGCAGCGGAAATCCTCTGCAGGGGCATCACCCATGACACTCATGAGGCACCGGCTGCGCCGATCGCCGCCAGGATGCGCTCGGCGGCCTCCTGCTCGGCCCGCCGGCGGCTCGAGCCGCGCCCCTGGGCGATCTGTCCCAATGCGCTCACCCGGCAGCTGACCTCGAAGATCTGCGCGTGCGGCTCGCCCTCGAGCGCCTCGACCGCGTACACCGGCAGGGCCAGACCGCGCGATTGCAGGTATTCCTGCAATCTGGTCTTCGGGTCCTTCAGCGCCTCCGCGGCCGGCAGCCGCGCGATGCGCGGCCCGAACAGGCGCGTGATGACGGCTTCGGCCGCCGTCAGCCCGCCATCGAGAAACAGCGCCGCGCAGAGCGCCTCGAGGGCATCGGCAAGAATCGACTGGCGGCGAAAGCCCCCGCTCCTGAGCTCACCGGAGCCGAGCTGCAACGCCTCGCCCACCCCGAGCGAGGCGGCCACTTCGGCGAGCGGCTCGGCGCTCACCAGCCGGGCGCGCAGCCGGCTCAAGTCCCCCTCGGTGGCCCCGGGGAAGGCCTCGAACAGGTGGCGCGCCACCACCAGGTTGAGCACCGCATCGCCGAGGAATTCCAGGCGCTCGTTGTTCGGCCCCGGCGCACTGCGGTGGGTGAGCGCGGCGCGGAACAGCTCGGCGTCGCGCGGCGTGTAATCGAGACGCTCGCGCAGCCACGCCCGGGGCCAGTCGGGTCTATCCACCGTTGCCAAAACTGACGGTCTTGTCGAACTGCACCTGCAGCGACAGCGAGCCAAACAGCGGCGCATAGTCGTCATAGGCCGCCTCGAGGCGCCAGCGGCCGCCGTTGCGGCTCACGGTGATGTCCTGCACCGTCGGATAGGTCACCTCGTCTATCTCGAAGTGCTTGGCGATGGCGGTGCGGATCTGATCGGCGCTCACCGCGCCGCCGCCGCTGCGATACTCGCTCGCCACCTGATCGAGGGTGTGCGCCACGTCGAGATAATTCAGATACACCGGCAGCAGACGGATGCCGGCATACACCACCAGGGCGAACGGTATCAGCAATACCAGCCAGCCGATCAGCGTCACTCCGCGTTGTCGTCGCATCGCCAACCCTCCCGCGCCGTTACTCGATCCGCATGCCGATCCGGCTCCAGATCGGGCCACCCTTGCGCTCGACATCCCAGTTGAACCAGATGAACACCGCCTTGCCGACCAGGTTTCCCTCCGGCACGAAGCCCCAGACGCGGCTGTCGTCGCTGTTGTCACGGTTGTCCCCCATCACCATGTACTCCCCGGGCGGCACGGTCATGTCGACCACCTTCTGCTCGATGAGCGGCAGCGCATCCGGCGGCGGCGTGCCGCCGCAGATGTAACCGCGCGAGTCGGCCCGCGGACAGGTCGGCAGCGGATCGGAGGTGACCTCGAGCGGCACCGGGCACAGCAGCGCCTGGTGAACGTGCGTGCCGAGGCGCTCGGTGGCGATCTGCATGTTCTCGTAGCAGCCGTCGTTGTAGGTGCCCGTGACCTTGAACGGCACCGGATGGCCGTTGATGGTGATGCGGTCGTCGCGCACCACGACGTGATCGCCCGGCAGGCCCACCACGCGCTTGATGTAATCCTCCGAGGGATTCAGCGGGTAGCGGAACACCACCACGTCGCCGCGGCGCGGCTCGCCGGTGTCGAGGATCTTGGTGTGGGTGATCGGCAGCCGCAGGCCGTAGGCGAATTTCTCCACCACGATGAAGTCGCCGTCGAGCAGCGTCGGCATCATCGAATCGGAAGGGATGCGAAACGGCTCGAACAGGAACGAGCGCAGCAGCAGCACCGCGAGCGCCACCGGAAAGAAACTGCGCGCGTAGTCCACCGTGGTGGGCTCGACCCGCTCGGCCGGGTGCACCCCGGCGGCGCTCGCCGCGCGCCGCCGCCGCGGCGCGAGCAGCAGCACATCGGCCAGCCACACCACGCCGGTCACCGCGGTGATGATGACCAGCACGGCGCTGAAGTTGACCGTCTGGGTGGCAAACACCCACAGCACCACCGCCACCAGCAGGATCGGCAGCGTGCGGTAGCAGAAAGCCACCAGGGCGTGCTCGGCGGCCGGCTGGCCACCGGCCTTCAGCCTGCGGCCCGGGCGCAGCAGCCAGTCATCGATGACACACACCAGTCCCACCGGGATCGCCAGCCACGCGAGGATGAGGATGAGCTGCATCAGGAACGACGGCATGAGGACTCCATGGGCGGCTTCGGGGACGAAACGGGAACCGGTCGAGTTCAGCAGCGCGTTGCCGGGCAGCGACGGTATGGGGGCGGTGGGCGGGGCGGCCACGGGGTTACTTCCGGCCCACCTTCAGGACGGCGAGGAACGCCTCCTGGGGAATCTCCACCCGGCCCAGCTGCTTCATGCGCCTCTTGCCCTCCTTCTGCTTCTCGAGGAGCTTGCGTTTGCGGCTGACGTCGCCGCCGTAACATTTGGCCAGCACGTTCTTGCGCAGCGCCTTGACCGTGGCGCGGGCGATGATGGCGCTGCCGATCGCCGCCTGCACGGCGACCTCGAACATCTGCCGCGGAATGAGCTCGTGCATCTTGTCGACGAGCTCGCGGCCGCGCTGGTAGGCGCTGTCGCGGTGCACGATGATCGAAAGCGCATCGACGCGCTCGCCGTTGATCAGGACATCGAGCTTGACCAGCGGAGCGGCCTGGAAGTGTGAGAACTCGTAATCGAACGAGGCGTAGCCGCGGCTCACCGACTTCAGGCGGTCGAAGAAATCGAGCACCACCTCGGCGAGCGGCAGCTCGTATTGCAGCGAGACCTGGGTGCCGAGGTAGAGCATCTTCTTCTGGGTGCCGCGCTTGTCGTTGCACAGCTTCAACACCGCCCCGACGTGCTCCGGGGGCACCAGGATGTTGGCGGTGATGATCGGCTCGCGGATCTGATCGATTTCGTTGACGGGCGGCAGTTTGGCGGGATTGTCGACGTACTCGAGCGACCCGTCGGTGCGCGCCACTTCGTAGATCACCGTCGGGGCGCTGGTGACGAGGTCGAGGTGGTACTCGCGCTCGAGCCGCTCCTGCACGATGTCCATGTGCAGCAGGCCGAGAAAACCGCAGCGGAAACCGAAACCGAGCGCGCTGGAGACCTCCGGCTCGTAGTGCAGGGCCGAGTCGTTGAGTCTCAGCTTGGCGAGCGCGTCGCGGAAGCTCTCGTAGTCCTCGGAATTGACCGGGAACAGCCCGGCGAACACCCGCGGCTGGATCTGGCGGAACCCCGGCAGCGGAGCGCCCGCCGGGCGGCTCTCCAGCGTGATGGTGTCGCCGACCGGCGCGCCGTCGATCTCCTTGATGCCGGCCACGATGAACCCCACGTCCCCGGCCGCGAGCTCCCGCTCGACCACCGGTTTCGGGGTGAAACGCCCGAGGCGATCGACCACGTGGGAGCGCCCGGTGGACACCATGCGGATCTTCTCTCCGCTGCGCACCCGGCCGTTGACGACCCGCACCAGCGAGACCACGCCCACGTAGTTGTCGAACCACGAATCGATGATCAGCGCCTGCAGGGGCGCCTGCGGATCGCCCTTCGGCGGCGGGATGCGCCGGATCAGCGCTTCGAGCAGCTCCGGAACGCCCTCGCCGGTCTTGGCGCTGACGCGCACCGCATCGCGCGCCTCGATGCCGATGATCTCCTCGATCTCGTGGATGACCCGCTCGGGGTCGGCCGAGGGCAGGTCGATCTTGTTGATGACCGGCAGCACCTCCAGGCCCTGCTCGATGGCGGTGTAGCAGTTGGCCACGCTCTGCGCCTCCACCCCCTGGGAGGCGTCGACCACCAGCAGCGCGCCGTCGCACGCCGCGAGCGAGCGGGAGACTTCGTAGGAGAAATCCACGTGACCCGGCGTATCGATCATGTTCAGCTGATAGCGCTGTCCGTCGCGCGCGTCATAGAACAGCGTCACGCTCTGGGCCTTGATGGTGATGCCGCGCTCACGCTCGAGGTCCATCGAGTCGAGCACCTGGGACTGCATTTCGCGGTCCTCGAGCGCGCGGCAGATCTGAATGAAACGATCGGCCAGCGTGGACTTGCCGTGATCGACGTGGGCGATGATGGAAAAATTACGTATGAGCCGCATGAATCCGGGCCGCGTTCTCTGCCGCGCCAGATTGTCAGCGGCGGGCGGATTATATCGCGCCGGACGACAGCCTGAGCATCCGCTTCAGCTCGTCCGCATTCAGCCAGTGACGGCAGACGACCGTGCCATCGAGCAGCAGCACCGGGACATCGAGCCCATGCTCGCGCCGCAGCAGCGGGTCGCCGTCCACATCGACGATCTCGAGCGACGGCAGCGGCACCGTTCGCCCGAGCTCGCGCAGCTCCGTGAGCATCTCGTCGCACAGCGGACAGTCCCTGCGGTGGATCAGGGTCAGGGTCGTCATGGCGGCGGCGCGTGGGCGAAGGCCCCGCCCGGAAGCGGATACACCACGGCCTTTTCCCTCACCGAGTCGGCGATGGAGCGGACGGTGCGCGCGGGCACCTCGCCCACCGCGGTCACCCTGTGGCCCTGTACCAACGTGGAAAAGACATACGAGGCGCCCATCCGGGCCGATTCGATCCGCGGCCGGCCCGAGGAGGGGGCGAGCGGCTTGCGCTCGACGAACACCGACACCGAGGCGAGCCCATCGGTATAGACCAGATGATCCACCGGACCGGGCCTGCCGGGCATCATCTGCGGGGCGCTCATGGCCAACTGGAATCCCGGCGGCAGCCAGCGCGCGCTCCAGTTGAGCATGTGGCCGCCGGCGGGCGCCAGAGCCGGCGCATCGTTGCGCAGCCAGCGGAAACCGGCGGTGGCGATACCGGGCTCGAACGCCGAATCGGGGATGGCGGCGAGCACCTTGAGCGAGGCGAACGCGATCTGCTCGATGACCCGCCCGCCGCCGCGGTTGTCCCAGAGCTGGATCTTCAGCGGCATGCCCTGGTGGTCGATCCACAGCCGGTAACCGTAGCGATACTGGTCGCGCGGCATCACCGTGATCAGGCGCGTATCGTGCTGATCGATCCGCATGTGCGCCACCTGGCGGATGTCGTAAAAGCGCGCGGTCCGGGCATCGATGAGCGGCAGGCCGCCGAGCAGCGAGCCCTTCGGCAGCATGTGCTCGACCAGGACCACCCGCTTGTCGGGCAGATAACAGGTGAGGTTCGAGCCTTTGCGGATGAACTCGCGCCCCGAACCGTCGAGGGACATCAGCCGCTCGTAGACCACGCCGTGCTCGACCCGATGGATGATGCGCAGCATCTCCACCCGGGCGCCCTGCGAATGGGCGAAGGTGCCCTCGTAATCGAGCGCGGTGAGGGCGTGATTCATCCGGGCGAGCCACCGGGTCGGCTGGGCGGCGCCCGCGGCGCTGCACAGCGCCCACGCGAGGATCAGGGCGCCGAGGTAATCGCTACCGCGTAAGGTGGTTCGCATGGCCGTGGACCCCGGGGGCTCGCTGGTCGGACACGGCGGAGGGGTTGAGGGTTCCCGCATCGCTCTCCATCAGCGACGACAGCAGGCTCCCACGACTGATCGGCCAGGAATACGCGCTGTGCGCCACGACATAATCGGCCAGCTGCATCGGCGGCACGCTCACGATCGGCTGCTCGAGCGGGACCGGGGGCACCACGAAACTGTCCGCCGTACGGCTCCCGGGAGCGGCGGCAACCGGTTGCGCCGTGCTCGCCACCGTCGCCACCCCGACCAACGGGACCGTGCCGAACGCGTGCGAGCGCAGCCACAGGATCGACACGGCGGCGACCCCCGCGGCAAGTCCCGCCCCGGCCGCCAGCCGGACCCAGTCGCGCACGCCCGCCGCGGCCGGGGCCGCCGCCTCGAGCAGCGGCTCGTGTGT
>JAJYTX010000197.1 GCA_021792815.1 Pseudomonadota bacterium | reverse complement strand
GATCCGCGCCACATGGTCGCCGTCCAGTTGAACACCTTCACGCCGGTCGGCACCGCGATCAGCATGGTCGAGAGCATGAAGAACAGCTGCGCGGCCACCGGCATGCCCACCGTGAACATGTGGTGACCCCAGACGATGAAGGAAAGGAAGGCAATCGAGGCGGTGGCATACACCATGGCCTCGTAGCCGAACAGCGGCTTGCGCGAGAAGGTGGGAATGATCTCGGAGATCACGCCGAAGGCGGGCAGGATCAGGATGTAGACCTCCGGATGGCCGAAGAACCAGAAGACGTGCAGGAACAGCACGGGGTCACCACCGCCTGCGGCATTGAAGAAGCTGGTGCCGAAGAAGTGATCGGTAAGCAGCATGGTCACGGCGCCCGCCAGCACCGGCATGGCCGCGATCAGCAGGAAGGCGGTGATCAGCCAGGTCCACACGAACAGCGGGATGCGCAGCAGGCTCATGCCCGGGGCGCGCAGGTTCATGATGGTGACGATGACGTTGATCGCGCCGAGGATGGAGGAGATGCCGAGCAGATGGATCGCGAAGATCACCATCGGGAAGGAGTCGCCGAACTGTTCCATCAGCGGCGGATACATGGTCCAGCCGCCCGCCGGCGAGCCGCCCGGCACCAGGAACGTGCTGAGCAGCAGCGTCCCGGCAAACGGCAGGATCCAGAAACTGAGGTTGTTCAGTCGCGGCAGCGCCATGTCGGGCGCGCCGATCTGCAGGGGGATCATCCAGTTGGCCAGCCCCACCCACGCCGGCATCACTGCGCCGAAGATCATCAGCAGCGCGTGCATCGTGAGCAGCTGGTTGTACTGCGCGGGATCGAACAGCTCGAGACCGGACTTGAACAGCTGCGCCCGGATGGCCATGGCCGCCGCGCCGCCGATGAAGAACATCACGCCGGCGAAGATCAGGTACATCGTGCCGATGTCCTTGTGATTGGTGGCGAACACCCAGCGGCGCCAACCCTGCGGCTTGTGGTCGTGCTCGGCGTGTGCGGCGGTCTCGTGCGATCCGGTCATGACGACCTCTCGAAGGCGGTTGATCTTTGAACGGCTGGGCGCTTGGCGATTCGGGCCTCAGGTGCTGGCGGCGGCTGTGCTGGCTGACCCACGCAGGGGCGCACGCGCGGCCGGGACGGGCCGCGGCGCAGGCCCTGCCGCCAGGGGAGGCCGCGACGAGGCGCCGGCGGCGGCCTGCTTCCCTGCGCTCTCCTGCTGCTTCAGCCACGCCCGGAAGGCGCTCTGGCTGACGGCATGCACCACGATCGGCATGAAGGCATGGCCGCGGCCGCACAGGTCGGCACACTGTCCCCGATACACCCCGGCCTTGGACGGATCGATGGTGAAGGAGGCCTCGTTGATGAAGCCGGGAATGGCCGATCGCTTCACCCCGAGGTCCGGCACCCACCACGAATGAATCACGTCGACCGAGGTGATGAGCAGCCGGATCTTCTCTCCCACGGGCACCACCAGCGGATGATCCACGCTGCGCAGGTAGTGCGGCACGCTGTCTGGGTTGATTCCCGAATCGAGCATCCGGGCGGCATCGCTGCTCTGCGAGAGCTTCGAGACGATGCTGACGTGGGTGCCGGCATATTTGTACTGCCAGCCCCACTGGAAGCCGTTGACGCGGATGCTGAGCTGGGAGTCGGCATTGTTGTTGATCCTGACCAGGAGCCTGGCCGCCGGGATCGCCATCCCGGCCAGGATCAGCACCGGGATGGCCGTCCACACGAACTCCACCCTGGTGTTGTGCACCATGGTCACGTCGGGCACCGCGCCGCGCGATTTGCGGTGAAACACCAGCGACCAGATCATCACGCCGAACACCGCCACCGCGATCGCGACGCAGATCCAGAACGCCATCATGTGCAGGGAGTAGATCCTGGCGCTGACGTTGGTGACGCCGCGCGGCATGTTGAGGCGGTCCCAGCCCGAGCCGAAGGCGGGCAGCGTGCCCACCGCGCCAGCCGCGAGCGAGATGACACCTGCCCGTTTCCCGAGCGCGGCACGCCTGGTCGGCCCTTCCCCGGCCCTGCCGCCGCCGGCGCGGCGGCGGGCGTCATGAAATTTTCCGGAAAATTTATCCATCGTTGTCGTGCCCCTCGGCGCGCGGCCCGCGCGCCAACCGGAAACCGAACCCGCCCCGCACCGCTAACGACCCACGGCCAGCGGCGGCGACTCGTTGATGCGGCCGACCAGGCGCTGCAGCCTCAGCGCCAGCCCGAGCCGCTCGTCCTCCGTCAGAAACTCGCCCAGCTCGCATCTGCGCCCGTGCGACTCGATGGTGAGCCGGCTCGGATGCAGGCGTGATGCGGGATACCTCAACCTCACCTGCGCCCAATACCGCTGGAACACGACCTCGTGAGTACTCGAGCGGTCGCGCGACTCGACGCTCACGTCCGCATCGGTGAGGGTCAGGATCTGGGCCTGGTAGCGCCGGGCAAGCGTCTCGTGCAGCGCCCAGCCGAGCAGAATCATCTCCATGCCCGCGACGGGCAGCACCGGCCACAGGCCAAGGAAGGCGAACACCGCGCCGATGCCGAGGCTGAGCGTGCAGGCGACCGCAAATACGCAGACGGCGCCGCGTACGCTCAGCGAGCAATTTGGGCAGATCACGATGCGCAAAAAAGGCATGTGTGAGTGGAACTCGCCTAACCGTTGCTCGAATGGATCCGGCCTCCCCGCAATCCCCTCCCGGCCGCATCCGGTGTGCCGGCGGCGAGGCCCGATTCAGCTCGGGAGTCCCCACGCCAGCGTCCCAAATTGACAAATATCATGGTATGGCGCCCGGCGTGACGATTGCAAGACCAGCCGGGCCTGAGCTTCGGCAGGAGGACCGTCGGATGAGTGTCGGCCCGCACGCAAGGGCCGGCTGGCTGGCGCTCTAGCCAGCCTCAAGGCGCCGGCCGAGCCTCGCGGCCGCCTCGGCGAGGTCCGGTGTGACGGCGGCGGGCTCGAGCGCCGGGACGGTCGCCAACGGCTCGCCGAGCCGGCGCGTGAGGGTGGCGAGATTCTCGGAAATACGTTCCATCGCCGGGTCGATGCCGTTCGCCACCCATCCGGCAAAACTGGCGCCGTGCGCGCGGATGGACTCGCGTGTGAGCAGCGCGTGGTTGAGGCAACCCAGGCGCAGACCCACCACCAGGATCACAGGCAGCTGCAGGGTCAGCGCCAGGTCGGCCATGGTGGCGCGCGGCGTGAGGGGCGCAAGCCAGCCGCCCGCTCCCTCGGCCACGACGCAATCGGCGTTTCCAGCGAGTGCGCGCAACCGAGCCCCGATCGCCTCGAGGTCGACCTCGACGCCGCATTCCTGCGCCGCGATGTGCGGGGCGATCGCCGGCAGGAAGCAATAAGGGTTCACCCAATCGTACGGCGCGGGCACGTTGGCGGCCGCGATCAGTGCCAGCGCGTCGGCGTTCCTGGGGCCCGCCGGGGTCGGCTCGGCGCCCGAGGCCACGGGCTTCATGACGGCCACTCGCCGCCCCCCCCGGACCAACGCCCGCGTCAGCGCAGCGGCCACCACCGTCTTGCCCACGCCGGTATCGGTTCCGGTGATGAAGAATCCTTTCGGCCTCATCTGCGCCTGCCGATGCGTGCCGCCGGAATACGGACCTCGGTCCCGGGAGCGCCGCTCGCCGGGGTCACTCGCCCGCCGCTCCAGGCAGCGCCGTAAATCACCTCGTACGTCGCCGGCAGTCTGCCCTCCCTGCGAAACGCTTCGTAGCCGGCGCGCATGCGTCGCAGGCGACCTTTACCGGTGAGGGATCGCAATCTGCCGGCGGTCATGTTGCGCGCGCCGATCGACTGCAGGTCCCGCATCAGTGACAGCACATCGGCATAGGTGACCGTCAACCGCTCCACGTCCAGCACCGGCTCGCTGAAACCCGCCCGCATCAGCGCATCGCCCACGTCGTGCATGTCAAGAAAGCGATTGACGTGAGTGTGCGCGTCGGCCTCGCCCCAGGCGCTGCGCAGCTCCTTCAGGGTATCCGGACCAAAGGTACTGAAGGCGAAAAAGCCTTGGGGCTTGAGGACGCGCCGCGCCTCGGCAAGAGCGCTGTCCGGCGGATCGCACCACTGCAGCATCAGATTGCTGAAGACCACATCGGCGCTGGCCGATTTCAGCGGCAAGCGGGCGGCATCGGCACACACCCGGTCAAACCGTCGCAGCCACCCCTGGTGGCGCGCCGCCTGACGGAGCATCCCCGGCGCCAGATCGAGGGCAATGACCCTCGAGCGCCGATAACGGCGCTTGAGCTCGGCGGAAAGCCGGCCCGTTCCGGCGCCAAGATCGAGGATCAGCGCCGGATCGAGCTGAAACGACGCCAGGCGCTCGAGCAGTTCCTCAGCGACTTTCGCCTGCAGAACCGCTGCGGCTTCGTACGTCGCACCGGCGCGATCGAAGGCCGCCCGCACTCCTGGCCGATCGAGCTCGAAGGGATCGCGGCCGGTCATGACTGCAGGAACCCGGTTATCAGAGCAGCGATCTCGCCCGTATGCGACAGGAACGGCGCGTGTGCAGCGCGGCGGATCTCCACGTACCGCGCCCGGGGCATGTTCTTCGCCAGCGCCTGCGACGAGGCCGGCAGCACCACACGGTCGTACTGGCCGGCGACCACCAGGGCCGGTGTCCGGATATCGCCCACCACGGCCCGCAGGTCCGTCTCACGCAGAATGTCGAGGCCCGCGCAGAGCGCCTCCGGGCGGGCTTCGCCGTGCGCGAACAGCGCCGCGCGCAGCTGCTCGAGCACGGCCTCGCCCGAAGTGCTGCCGCGCACCTGCAGCTCGAGAAATTCGCTCACGGTACGCCGGTAATCGTTCCGCAGCCCGGCGGCGAGCCGCTCCAGCCGGCCGGGGGGCGCCCCGCAGGGCCAATCGGGCGCCGTAGCAAAACGCGGTGTCGCGGCGAGCAGCACCAGGTGTTCGAGCCGCTCCGGTCGCCCGGCGGCCCACTGCAGTGCCAGCTGTGCACCCAACGACCATCCCAGCAGCACATAAGGTGCCCGACCGACGAGCGCCGCCGCGGTCTCACTGATCCACTGCACCTGTTGGCGTGCCGTCGTGGACTGCGGGCGCCAGGGACTGTGCCCGTGCCCGGGCAGATCCACGGCGATCAGCCGGAATCGCTCGCCGAGCGTCTGCGCGAGCGGGTCCCAGACACGCAGGTTCATGCCCCAGCCGTGCAGCAGCACCACCGGCAATCCCTCGCCGCGGATCTCCACATGCAGGTCACTCATGGAGTGGTGCGTCCGATTCAGGGGTCCGGCACGACGAGACCAACGCTTGCCCAGGGGTGAGAGGAACGATGCGGCTCAACGCCTCGACCAGCGCATCGACCTGGTCCTCGCTGTGCGCCGCGGTCAGCGTCACACGCAGCCGCTCGCGTCCCTCGGGCACCGTGGGCGAGCGGATGGCCACCACCCAGAACCCGGATTCGCGCAGCGCCTGCTGGGCCGATAGCGCCGCCTGCGCAGCGCCGATCGGAATCGGTTGAATGGGAGTCTCGGAAGCCGTGAGCGGCACACCGGCCTGACCGGCCGCCGCGCGAAATCGCCGGGTCAGCTCCAATGCCCGCTCCCGGCGCCAGGACTCGCGGTGCGCGATGCGCAGCGCCTCACGGCTGGCCGCGGCCACCGGCTGCGGCAGCGCCGTCGTGTAAATATAGGAACGGGCCTTCTGGACCAGGAACTCGATGAGCGCCGCGGAACCCGCAACGAAGGCGCCGAACGAGCCAAACGCCTTGCCGAGCGTGCCGACCAGCACCGGGACGGCCTCGGCAGACAGACCAGCCCGTTCCACCGCCCCGCGTCCGGTCGGTCCCATGACGCCGATACCGTGCGCATCGTCCACCACCAGCCAGCCGTTGTGCGCGCGGGTGGCTGCCGCCAGTTCCGCGAGCGGCGCGATATCACCGTCCATGCTGAACACGCCGTCTGTCGCCAGCACGGCGACGGCCTGGGGACTCTCGGCAAGCATGC
>JAJYTX010000196.1 GCA_021792815.1 Pseudomonadota bacterium | reverse complement strand
TCGCGCCGACCGTGCTCACCGATGTCCCGGAGGATGCCCGCATCATGCAGGAGGAAATCTTCGGTCCGCTGCTGCCGCTCATCCGCTTCCGGTCGCTGGACGAGGTGATCGAGCGGATCAACCGGGCGCCGAAGCCGCTGGCGCTGTACATCTGGACACGAAGGCGCGACGCGGCCGAACGGCTGATCGCGCGCACCAGCGCCGGCGGCACCTGCATCAATCATGCGGCCGCGCAGTTCCTGCACCACAAGCTGCCGTTCGGCGGGGTCAACCATTCGGGCATCGGCAGCTATCACGGCGAGTGGGGCATCCGCGCTTTCTCGCACGAACGGGCCGTGCTCGAGACGCGGGTGATGCTGGCCCGGATATTCTTCCCGCCCTACGGCGCGCGGGTGCGGCGGCTGTCGGGCCTGCTGCGCAGGTGGTTGTCCTGAACGGCCGCGCTCGGCGCGGGTCTAACGGGTGCCGAGGCGGAAACGGTGGCGATCATCGCCGGTCGACCCATGCTCTGATCACGCGAGGTGGATATGCAGGATTCCAGCAATGATGCCCTGGTGTTCTTCGGCGCGACCGGAGATCTGGCCTACAAGAAGATTTTTCCGGCGCTGCAGACCATGGTGCGGCGCGGGACGCTCAACGTCCCGGTCATCGGGGTCGCCAAGTCCGGCTGGACGCTCGAGCAGCTCAAGGAGCGGGCGCGCGACAGCCTGGAAAAACACGGCGGCGGCGTCGATCCCGAGGCGTTCGCCAGGCTCACCTCGCTGCTGGGCTATGTCGATGGCGATTACGGCGACGCCGGCACATTCCGCGCGCTGCGCAAGGCGCTCGGCGGCGCGCAGCGCCCGGCGCACTACCTCGCCATCCCGCCCGCGATGTTCGCGACCGTCGTCGAGCAGCTGGCCGCGGCCGGCTGTACCGCCGCGGGAGCCCGTGTCGTGGTCGAGAAGCCGTTCGGGCGCAACCTGCAGTCGGCGCGGGAGCTGAACCGGATCCTGCACGGCGTGTTCGACGAGAGCCACGTGTTCCGCATCGATCATTACCTGGGCAAGCGCCCCGTGCACAACATGGCGTTCTTCCGCTTCACCAATGCCATGCTCGAGGCATTCTGGAACCGGTATAACATCAGCAGCGTGCAGATCACGATGGCCGAGGACTTCGGCGTCCAGGGCCGCGGCGCCTTCTATGATCAGACCGGCACGGTGCGTGACGTCATCCAGAATCACCTGTTCCAGGTGCTCACCTACCTGGCGATGGAGCCGCCGGTACGCACCGACAGCGAGGCGATCCGCGACGAGAAGGTCAAGGTGTTGAAGGCGATTCCGCCGCTCGCCGCGGTGGATCTGGTGCGCGGGCAGTTCCGCGGCTATCTGGGCGAACAGGGCGTCAGATCCGAATCGCGGACCGAGACGTTCGCCGCGTTGCGTCTCGAGATCGACAACTGGCGCTGGCAGGGAGTGCCGTTCTTCATCCGCGCCGGGAAGTCGCTGCCGGTCACCTGCACCGAGGTCGTCGCGGTGCTGCGGCGGCCGCCTACGGTCTTCCCGACGTGGATGCCGCGCAATAATTATTTCCGGCTGCGCATCAGCCCGGTGAACGAGCTCGCCATCGGTCTGAACGTGATGGACGAGGAGGAACGGGAGATCGGCCAGCCGGCGGAACTCATGGCAAGCCGTCACGCGGGCCCGAACGAGATGGACGCCTACGAACGTGTGCTCACCGACGCGATGGCCGGTGACCGCACGCTGTTCGCGCGCCAGGATTATGTCGAAGAGGCCTGGCGCATCGTCGATCCGGTTCTCGACGTGGCGAGCCCGCTGCATGTCTATGAGCCCGGGACCTGGGGACCGCAGGAAGCCGAGCGGCTCTCGCCGGCCTCAGGCTGGCACAACCCGAATCTCACCGAGTCGGCAACCCTCTGAGGGCCCGATCCGGCCGTTTGCGCATTTCCGCGGTCCGAGCGTGCCGGCTGTGGACATTCGTTGGGAGGGTCGAGAGCGCGTGGTGCGCCGCAGTCTGATTCGGGCATGGATGTCATCGGGGGCGCTCGGCGTCCTCGCCGCAATGTGGTGCGGCGTCGCAACGGCGCGCACCGGTGCGCTGGGCGACGCTGCGTCAGGCATCGGCTGGGTGGTCCGGCAGGAGATCGCCCGCCACGATGTGCCGGGAGCCGTGATCCTGGTCGGCGGTCGCAACCGGATCCTGTACGAGCGGGCGTTCGGATACCGATCGCTCGCGCCACGCGAGCGCATGACGGTCGATACGATTTTCGACCTCGCCTCGCTCACCAAGGTCGTGGCCACCACTCCGGCGGTCATGCAGCTCGTCGCGCAGGGCAGGCTGTCGCTGGATGCACCGGCTGCCCGCTACTGGCCGGCATTCGCCGCACGCCGCGTTCGCGCGTGTTTTGCGGCTCGCAGCCGCCGGGCGGCCACAGGCCGAGCGCGGCGCAAGCGGCAACGCCTTGGTGGTGGATGTCAAGGGTGATCGCGGCATCGTCGCTTACCCGAGCCGCGTGCCGCTGGCGGTCGCCATCGGCGCGGAGCGGCCACGGCTCATTCCGGGCCTTAAAGCGCTGGTGGACTGGCTGCACGCTCAGGGTATTTATGCCATCGCGCGCATCGTCGTGTTCAAGGACAACGTGCTGGCGCACGCGCGCCCCGACCTGGCGGTGAAAACCGTGGACGGCGTCGTGTGGCACGACAGCGAGCATCTCGCATGGACGGATCCGTTCAACCACGACGTGTGGGACTACAACATCGGACTGGCGATCGAGGCGGCCGGAGCCGGATTCGATGAGATTCAATTTGATTACGTGCGCTTTCCCGGTGCGCCCGGTCTGGTCTTTTCGCACCGCAGCACGCAGATAAGCCGCGTCGCCGCCATTTCGGGCTTCCTCGGTCTGGCGCGCCGCCGCCTCGCGCCGTACAACGTTTTCATCTCCGCAGACGTGTTCGGATATGTCTGTTGGAATCTGAACGATACGGACATCGGTCAGACGCTCGCCGCGATGCTCCCCGAGGTTGATTATCTCTCTCCGATGCTCTACCCCTCCGCGTTCCGGTACGGCATCCCGGGTTACCGCGATCCGGTGGCTCATCCCTATTCGATCGTGCTGCGGTCGCTGCAGCGCGCACTCGACAGAGCCGGCGTGCCGCCGACGCGCCTGCGCCCCTGGCTGCAGGCGTTCCGGGATTACGCGTTCGATCGGCGTACCTTCGGGGCCGAGCAGATCCGGGCACAGATCAACGCCGCGCGAACGGCCGGCGTGGATGGCTGGATGCTGTGGAATCCACGCAACGTGTACACGTCCGAGGGACTCGAACCGGTCCCCTCCGCCGCGCGGTCCGTGGGCGTGCCGCGCGGCCAGGGAGGCCCGCCCGGAAGCTGATGCGGCCTGGAATCAGGCGTGATGCGCCTCCTTGGAAGGCTTGACGATCGCCGCCAGCGTGCTGCCGATTTCCGTTTCGGTGATCTCCTTGCGCGCGCGCAGGCGTTCCTGGGTCGCCTCGCGGGCAAGATCGGCCAGGCAGAGGATGCCGACCAGCGAGCCTGCGCCATCGAGCACCGGCAGACGGCGGATGCGTGCCTCACGCATGATCTTTTCCGCCTGCGCCACCGAGTCCGAGGCGTGGCACGTCTCGACCGACTTCGCCATCGCATCCCTCACCTTCAGTTCACCCAGCGTCCTGTGCTGGAACAACGCACCCATGGCGATGTCACGGTCCGTGATCATGCCGACGATGCGGTTGGCGCCGTCGCCCATGCTCACCGGCAACGCGCCGCAATCGTTTTCCCACATGAGCTGCGCCGCGCGCTCGAGGGAATCATCGGGTGCGCACGACTTCACCTGAGTGGTCATCAGTTCCTGTACACGCATGGCTTGAGCCTCCCGTTGCGCAAAGTCACTGGCCAAGGCCGGTTACGCCGCGGCCGCCGGAATCCGCTGCGCTCGACATTTCGCACGTACGGGGCTGGGCGTGCAATCCGTAGCTACCCTGACGGCTCGCGGTGGCGCGCTGCGGCGGGCCGCATCGAAGCGTTGGCGGCGCCGGCGCGCTGCGGCGGCCGGAGGAGCGCGCCGGCCGTATACTCACGAACCGCCGTCCGAGGCCGGTATGGTGGCGCAGTGGTGGAGATGAACCATGTCCCGTGAAACCCAAGGCGGGTCGAGCTCAGGGCGGGAGGGCGCCGCAGTGCGATCGCGGCGCCGGCCGGCAGCGCCGGCCGGCGGCCAGCCGGCGGCGCTCGAGCGCCAGGATTTCCCGGGCGCGGTTCTGGTCCGCCACGGGCAGACGGAATGGAGTCTGTCGGGCCGCCATACCGGGCTGTCGGACATTCCGCTGACCGGGCGCGGGGAGCGCGATGCGCGCCGTCTGGCCCAGCGGCTGCGCGGCCTGGCCTTTGCGCAGGTGCTGGTGAGTCCGCTGCGGCGTGCGGTCCGGACATGCGAGCTGGCGGGGTTCGTGGCGGGGGCGCGCGTCGACCCCGATCTGCTCGAGTGGAACTACGGTGAGTTCGAGGGCCGGCGCACGGCGGAGATTCGCGCCGAGCGGCCCGGCTGGCGGCTGTTTCGCGACGGCTGTCCGGGCGGGGAGTCACCGCAGGCGGTCGGGGAGCGCGCCGACCGCATCATCGCGCGGATCCGCTCGACCGAAGGCCTGACGCTCCTGGTCTCGAGCGGGCATATCCTGCGGGTGCTGGTGGCGCGCTGGCTGGGCCTGCCGCCGGCCGCAGGCAGTCTGTTCCTGCTCGAAACCGCGAGTGTCAGCATGCTCGGCTACGAGCACGACCGCAGCGAGCCGGTCGTGCGGCGCTGGAACGACACCGGAGGAGGGCGGCGATGACCGGGGTCGGTCGCTCCCTGTGCGTGCGCCGCCTTACGAGGGAGGCGGCCGGCGCAGCCGCCGCCACAGCAGGCTCAGGCCCAGCCAGGCGGCGAATGCCGCCAAGGGCCAGGCCAGCAGTTGTGGCACCCAGATGCCGAGCGCGGCCAGTGCCACGAGTACGCTGCCGGCGATCGACAGCACGCCACGCTCGGAGCTGGCCAGCACGCGGCGATTGGAGATGGCCGCGCCAACCGTGTTGGCGAGGCGCAATGCGCTGGCGGCGGCCCGCGAGGAGCTGCCACCGCGGGCATTGCGCGCCACCCGCCCGCGCGGCTGCGGCCGCCGGCCCTTCAGCAGCAGCTCGGTGGCGTGGTCGAGATCGCGCAGGTACTGCGCCTCCATCTGTGCCGCGAAGCCGCTGTCCTCGACCGCCGCATCGATCTCACAATTGGCGAGCCAACTCGACAGGTTGAGGTTCGAGGAGCCCACGCGCGCCCAGCGGCCGTCCGCCACGGCGGTCTTGGCGTGCATCATGCTGCCGTTCCATTCGAATACGCGGATGCCGGCCTCGAGCAGCGGCCGGTAACCGGCGCGCGACAGCGCGGCGACCGCCGGCAGGTTGTTGTTGCCCGGTACCAGCAGGCGCACGTCCACGCCATCGGCGACCGCCGCGGCGAGACCCCGCACATAGGTGGGAATGCCGACGAAGTAGGCGTCGCTGATCCAGAGGCTGCGGGCCGCCATGGCCGCGATCAGCGTGTCGAGGCGGTACATCGCCCCATGTGCCGGCAGGGTGGCGATGACCCGCAGCGCCATCTCGCCGCAGGGCGCCGCGGTCGGCGCCGCGGCGAAGGGCAGCGGTGCGCCCAATCCCGTCCAGCTGTCCCGGAACGCGTTCTCGATGTCGGCGACCGCCGGACCCTCGATGAGCACGCCGCTGTCGCGCCAGGGTGCGATGCCGCGGGCCGCATCCCCGAGCCATTTGGCCGCGATGCACACCCCGGAGATGGAACCGAATCGGCCGTCTACGACGAGCAGCTTGCGGTGATCGCGGCCGATCCAGCCGAACGGGCTTTCCACGCGCGGCGGATTGAATGCGCGCACCGCCGCGCCGGCGGTGCGCAGCGGGGCGAAGAATGCGCGATGCGCGTTGCCCAATGTTCCGAACCAGTCG
>JAJYTX010000195.1 GCA_021792815.1 Pseudomonadota bacterium | reverse complement strand
GATTGCGCGGCATCCGCGTGCCGGACGACATTGCGGTGATCGGCTTCGGCGACCTCGAGTTCGCCTCGGACCTCGAGCCCGGTCTGACGACGATCAAAATCGACGGTCACGTGATCGGCCTCAAGGCAGCGGAATTCCTGCTCCGACGCATGCAACGAAAACCCATCGCCGAGCCGGTCGCCGACGTCGGCTTCAAGCTGATACGCCGCGCGAGCGGTTGACGGACCACGGCGCTACGCGGCGCCGCGAGCATCAACAGCGTTCCCGGCGGCGAGCCGAGGCTAAACCGCCGCAACCCTCCGGGCACGGGATCCCGACCACCATCCGCGGCTCGCCTTCTATCGCGATCGCGGACCGCGCCTGGAGCGCAGGCCGGGCCCACGCTCCCTGCCGGCCCGCCGCTGTGCCGCGCGCAGGTGCCGTACCCCGCCCGGTCCGCCGCGGCTAGAAGTCGTATTTCAGACGTACTCCATACTGTCTCGGTGCGCCATACAACAGCCAGCTCGCCGCAGGCTGCGGGTTGGGGAGGATCGCCGAGATATAAGTCTTATTGGTCAGGTTTCTGACGTAACCCTCCACCACCCAGTGCTTCGCCGCCCGGTAGGTCAGACTGAAATCCAGGGTGCCGTGCGACGGAATCAGCTCATCCGGCGCCGGCGCCACGGCGTGCGTGATGATGTTGTATTGCGAGTCGATATATTGGTACTGCAGACGCGGTGTCGCGATACCGCTGCCGAGCGGCAGACTGTACTGCACGCCACCGTTCAGCATGAACTTCGGCGCGTACGGCATCTCCGTCCCGCTGACAATGGTCAGCGGCGGCCCCAGGTTCTGCAGGTACGTGAAGTTCTGCGAGACCTTGGAGTGCATGTAGGATGCCGCGAGATTGAATCCCAGGCTGCCGAAGATTCCGGCCGCGTTCATCTCGATGCCGTCGATCTGCGCACGACCGGGTCCCTGCGTCATGGGGACTCCGCCAAGAAACTGCTGGATCTGGTAGTTGCGGTAGAACGACTCGTAGCCGTCGACGTTCAACCGCAAATGGCGGTCGAACATCGTGCTCTTGATGCCGAGCTCATCCACCAGGTTGACCTCGGGCTTGAATGGCGGCGGGGCCAGGGTGAATCCCGGCAGTTCCAGATGCAGATTGACGCCGCCGGACTTGTATCCCGATGAATTCAACGCGTAAATCAGGATCTCCGGGGTGACCTGGAAGCCGAGCTTCAACGACCATGAAGGCTCGCTGTCCGAGACGCTGAATCTGCCGCAGGTCTTCACGAACCCCTGACAGAGCGACTCGATGAACGGCAGCTGATCCCAGGAGTACCGACCTCCTACGGTCGCAAACCACCGCGGCGCGAACCGGTAGGTCGCGGAGGCGAAAACCGCCTCATTCCGATGCTTCGGATCGACGTCGAGCGAGGGTCCCGGCCCGCCGGCGCTCGCAAAGCTCAGTGTGAGTGGCGCACTTGCATTCAGGTAATACAGCCCCGCCACCCAGCTGAAGCTGCGCTGCACCGGCGAGAGCAGGTCGATCTCCTGCGTGAACGTCTGGTACCACTGTCTGCGGATTTCGGTCTGCTGACTCGGCGCGGACGATGCGTCGATGTCGTCGTAGTCCCGCTCCACCGATTTGTCCCATCCCGTCACCGACTTGATCTCGAGGTAATGGGATGCATGCCAATCGGCATTGAGCGTCGCCCGCTGGCCCGACAGGCGAAAGTATTGCGCGGTGCCGTAATCGATCACGAACGGCTTGTTTTGGATTGAAGCGGCGTAGGGATCCACCGCCGCCGGATTGAATCCGGAAATGGCGGCGGTGTAATTCACCATGTCCGGCTTCAGCGCCGGACCGTCGTTGCTGCTCTCGAAGGGCTCGAATTTCAGCACCGCTCTGAAGTCCCTGTTCGGCTGGAACAGCAATTGCGTACGGACCGAGGTGTAATTCACGTCGCCCGGCTGGTTGTTGTTGCCGGGAATGATGCCCGAGGGCGGCTGCTGGCCGACGTTTTGCGTAAAGCTGCTGCGCGATTCATGCACGAACGCGACGCGGGCGGCCCATTGGTCGGATATCGGAAGATTCAAGGCCCCCTCGGTGCGATACTCATTGTAGTTACCGAAAGTCTGCTGGATGTATCCCCCGGTGCGGCCGAGCGACGGCTGCATGCTGTTGATGAAGATGGCGCCGCCGTCGGCGTTCGAACCGACGAGCGTGCCTTGAGGACCGCGCAGCACCTCGACATCCTTGAGGTCGTAGAATGCGTCGACCTCGAGCGGAAAGTATGGATCAAAGAAATTGTCGAGATAAAAGGCCACGCCGTCCGAGGACGATGGATTCGTCTGCTGCAGTCCGACGCCGCGGATGTTGACGAAGCTGGTGGTATAGACCGTCGGCTGAAAAGACAGGGACGGGACGATGTGCTGCAGGTCACGGCCATCGACGATACCCTGCTCCACCAGCTGGTGGCCGCTGGCTGCAATCGCCGAGACCGCGATGTGCTGCAGGTTTTCGCTGCGACGCTCGGCCGTGACGATCACTTCCGCGAGCTGTCCCCGCGAGTCATTGGCTGCCGCTGCCGCGCTCGGTCGATTGCCGGCGGCAGAGCTCTGTGCGCAGGCGTTCGGGCTTGCCAGCGCCATGCCCAGCGCGCTGCCGAGCGTCAGCATGACGGTCACGGCCATCGAGCGTTGAGGCTCCAGTTTGTTCATCGTCTGCCCCCCTCGGGCTGCAGTTATTTTATCGGACAACTTCGCTTCGCCGGCATGCGGCGGCGTGTTCGCCGTTTGGCCGGTTAGCGGGTACTTTGGTGCGGGATCGGCTCGTCCAATGGCTGGTCCGACCCGTCACGAATCCCTGTTGCATTCGTGGCGCGCCAGATCCGTACCGGAACGACCAGTGCCCCGATTTCCGGCATGCGTGTCGGCAGGACCGGCCCGGCGAGCTCGATACGGCTGGTTCGCTCCAGCAATTGCTCGAGCGCGAGACGCAGCTCCAGACGAGCGAGCGCGGCACCGACGCAGTGGTGCGGACCGCGGCCGAACGCCAGATGCTCGCGGATGTTCGGTCGATTCAGCCGGAATTCATGCGGTTCCGGAAACACTGCCTCGTCCCGGTTCGCAGACGCGTAGACCAGCGCGATGGGCTCTCCGGGATGAATGGTACGCCCGTGAAGGGTCACCTCATGGGTACAGGTGCGCGCAAAACCGCGATACGGGGTGTACAGGCGCAGGAACTCCTCGAGCGCTGCGGGCAGCCTCTGCGGGTTGGCGCGCAGCTCGCTTTGCAGGTCCTGATGGCGACACAGATGTGTGACGATGCTGCCGATCACGATCGTCGGAGCGATGATCCCCACCACGAGCACCTGCCGTACCGTGCCGATCAGCATTTCTTCGGGCAGCGACTGTCCGTTGTGCCGCGCTGCAAGCAGCGCGGCGACCGGGTCCACGGTCGGGTCTCGGGGCATGCGGCGGCAGTCAGCGATCAGCCGCTTGGCGATCTCGTACAGCTGCAGACTGGTCTCGCGGACGCGCTCGTCGTGGGCCGATTGCACCGACAGGTTGTACTCGCGACCGATGGCGCTGAGTCGCGCGGCATCCTCTGCCGAGAGATTCATCCATTCGGCAAAGACCCGGATCGTGACGTAGCTGGAGAAGTCGGCGCAGATATCGCCGTGCCCGCGCTCGAGCAGAGGCTCGAGCGCTTGGCCGATGATGCCACGGATCGGGGTTTCGAGCCTGGCAACCGCCTCTTCGGACAGTAACGGATTCAGTGCGCGTCGGTAGGGTGTGTGCTCCGGTGGATCAAGGTGCAGCGGGGGTCTGCGGCCCGTGAAGGCGACCTTGGGAACGACATTCTGGACCGAGGTGATATACGTGCGTGAATCGGACGCAGCGCGGTGCACGTCATCGTATCGAAGCAGCGCCCAGAAGCCATTCCACGCCTCCGCGCGTGCGACCGGACAGCGCTGGCGCAACTCCGCATACAGCGCATGCGGACTGTCGAAGGTCTCGGGCGCCAGCGGGTCGAAGTCAGGGCCTTCCTCTGCCGGCCGCGCGCAGGCGGGCAAATCGCTATCGCTCATAGCGAAGAGTGTAAGCGCTTGCATTGATGTCCGTCAAGACTGTCGTCGGGCCCGATTGCGGGCTTAAACTGCTGTCGTTCGTCGCCCTTGGCTGCCGACCCATGCGCTCGACCCGCAATCCTTCCGAAGGCTCTCGTGATCCTCCGATCGAGGCGCTTTCCGTCCTGTACCTGCTGAGCTTCGTGCCCTACGCCATGTTGACCCGATGGCTCGCGACGATCCCGTATGCGCCGCTCGGAAGGACGCTGACCGGCCTCGAGCAGCTGCCGGCGGTCATCCTGATGAGCGGAGTGCTGACTTACCTGTTCGTATGGTCGAAAGGCTGGTGGCGCGAAGCGCACAGCAGCACCGTGTTCGGCCGGCGAGTGCCGCGCCCGACGCGCTGGACCGTGATCTCGGGATTGGGCGCGGCACTGATGCTCTTTACGGTGCCGCTGTCGTTTACGTTCCGCGGGGTGAGCATTCCCTTCATGCAATTGCTGATGCGCGGCGATGTGCTCGTCGTCGCCCCCCTGGTCGATCTGCTGCTCGGTCGGCGCGTGCGCTGGTATTCCTGGGTGGCGCTGGGGCTGGTCGCTCTCGGCCTGATCATCACCATCCATGCGCGCGGTGGTCTCTATCTTCCCGTCCTGGCGATCGTCACGATCGTGCTGTACACGGTCGGCTACCTGATGCGACTGCTGATGATGACCCGCGTCGCCAAATCGGGCGATGCGCGCGCCAGCAAAGGCTACTTCGTCGAAGAGCAACTGGTGGCGATTCCCGTGGCGCTGGTCGGGCTTGCGCTGCTGTCGATTTTTCACCTGGGCGAACAGGGCAATCAGCTCGGATTCGGTTTCGTACGAGTGTGGACGAGCGCCCAGCTGCCTTATCTGGTCATGCTTGCCGCACTGCTGTTCTTCATCTCCATATTCGCGGTCATGATTCTGCTGGATCGGCGGGAGAACACGTTCTGCGTTCCATTCGAGCGATCGGCGAGCATTCTGGCCGGGCTCGCGGCCACGTATCTGCTGGCAGCCATGGATCTCGGTGCGACGCCCTCTGACGCCGAGGTGGGCGGCGCGGTGCTGCTCATCGTCGCCATCGCGCTGCTGTCCCTGGCCCCACGATTCACTGCGCGGGCGCCCGCGCGGGTCGAGCCGAGCCGCGATGCGTCGGCCTAGCAACGGCATCGTGCTCGCGACCGGAGATATCGCTCCGGATCGCGGCAATGCGGCGGAGTGCTTTGCGGCCACGGCGGCGACGCTGCGTGACGCGGAGTTGACCTTCGGGCAACTCGAGACGAGCTTTGCTGCGACAGGCACTCGCCTTCCGCAGGCGCGACATGCCGTGCTGGCGGCGCCTGCGGGCGCTCGCGCTCTGGCTGCGGCCGGCTTCAACGTGATCTCCTGCGCGGGCAATCACTGCCTGGACTGGGGATCCGAGGCCTTGATCGAGACGATCGGTCATCTCGAGGCCGCCGGCATCGCGGTGGTCGGCGCCGGGCGGGACATTCGGGCGGCGCGGCGCGCGCACGTCGCTCTCCTCGCGGACGGCACGCGAGTGGCGCTGCTCGCCTACTGTTCCATCCTGCCGGCCGATTACTGGGCCACCGAGCGGCGCGCCGGGTGCGCGCCGCTGCGCGCGTTCACCGTGTACGAGCAGATCGAGCCTGATCAGCCCGGAACCCCCGCGCGAATCCACACCTACGCGCATCCCCAGGACCTGACGGACATCCAGGCCGACATCCGCGCCGCGAAAGATCTGGCAGACGTGGTGCTCGTCTCGCTGCACTGGGGCATACATTTCGTGCGGGCGCGAATCGCAGACTACCAGCGCGAGGTCGCGCGCGCGGCGATCCTCGCCGGTGCCGACGCGATTCTGGGTCATCATGCCCACATCCTCAAGGGAATCGAGACCATCGAGGGGCGCCCGGTGCTGTACAGCCTCTGCAACTTCGCAACCGACCTCAGGATGGACCCGGAGCA
>JAJYTX010000194.1 GCA_021792815.1 Pseudomonadota bacterium | reverse complement strand
CTCGTCTCGAACAGCAGCTGGACCGATCCGGCGGCAACGCGGCTCGCCTTTGGACGGATCAACAGCGCCCGTCTGGGCAACTTTTTCACGCTCGACGTTCGCCTCGGCTGGCAACATCCGCTCGGCCAGGGGATATTCCAGGTTTTCCTCGACGTGTACGATCTGACCGGCTCGGCGAGCGCCTGCTGTCACAGCTACGCGGTGATTCGTTCGCCGGTCGGCGTGTATACCCTGGTCGAACGCAACTCCCCCTGGCTGGACATCACGCCGATCCTCGGCGTTCGCTGGCACTTTTGACTTCCTGGCGGATGGCGCGGCGCCCGCGCCACGAGCGTCCCGGGTGTGTCCTATGTCAGAAGGCAGTCATGCCGACGGGGGCCGCCGGAGCAGCCGGCCCCGACTGACGCGCTTCCCGGCGTGCGCTTCGTCCGCGCCGGGCGTGGTGGCGCAAATCCGCGACAATCCCGCTGGAAAAGTCGCTCCGACGTCAACGGCTCGGTCCGATTCCGGGTTTCGCCGGCCGATTGGCCCTCGGAACGTCCCTGTCTGGCGACAGCTGCACGGCCGGCCGATTGATCCGGTGCGCACCGCCCGTCTCACCACCATGGCGAACGACAAGCGGTCGGTCGCGTAGCGGACTGACGTCGCATCGAGGAGACCGGCGGAACATGAAACAATGCTTGGCGGGTTGGGACAGACCGGAAGGGGCGTTCAATGCGCAGAAGATCCTCGGAACGCGCCGCGCGGGTGCAGCGGCGGTCAAAGTCTGTATCTATTCGCACGACACGTTCGGACTCGGCCATCTGCGCCGCAATCTGGCGATCGCCGATCAACTGCTGAGCAGCGGCGAGCGCTTCGATGTCTGGCTGCTGACCGGCTCGCCGGTCATCCGGCAGTGGAACCTGCCGGCACGGCTGCATGTGCAGCCGCTGCCGCCGGTGGTCAAGACCGGCGCCGAGCGTTACGCGGCGCGCGCTCCGGGCCAACTGTTCGGACTGACCAAGGGATACCGCGAGGCGCTCATCGTCAAGCTCGTCGAGGAGCAGCGCCCGGATGTGCTTCTGGTCGATCACGCTCCCGCCGGCATGAATGGCGAGCTGCTCTCGACGCTGGCGCTGATCCGCAATGAGCTGCCGGCGACGCGCACGGTGCTGGGCCTGCGGGACATTCTCGACAGCCCGGAGAAGGTGCGCGAAATCTGGCGGGAACAGGACGTCTATACGCTGATCGATCACGCCTACGACGATCTGTTCGTGTACGGCAGCGAGCGGCTGTTCGACGTCGTGGCGGGGTATGGCATGCCGGCTGTGCTCGCGCGGCGGGTAAAGTACTGTGGATACGTCGTGGGTCGCAGCCGTTTCGAACAGCTGCAGGGCGTCGCAAGCGGCACGGTCTGCTGGGACTGGCGGCGAGCCGCCGGCCGGCCGGTGGTGCTGGTGACCGGCGGCGGGGGCGGCGACGGCTATTTTCTGATGGACGCCTATCTTCAGGGACTATGCCGCGGCGGGCGCACCGATCATTACAGCGTGATCGTCACCGGGCCGTTGATGCCGCCGGAGCAAAGCGCCGCGCTGCACAGCGCCGCGGCGGGCCGCGACGACGTGCAGATCGTCTCCTACACGACCGATCTGCTGCCGAGCATCCGCGCCGCGAACCTGGTGGTGTCGATGGCCGGTTACAACACCAGCGTGGAGGTGCTGGCGGCGCGCAAGCAGACGATCCTGGTGCCGCGCAGCGCGCCCCGCGAGGAACAGCGGCTGCGCGCCAGGATGCTCGCCGGGCTCGGACTGTGCCGCTATGTCGAGCCTGACGCGAAGCTCGCCGCGGCACTGGCGCGCTGGGTGCCGCGGGCGCTCGACGCGCCGGTTCCGCCGGAGCATCTGTGGGCGTCGCTCGAGCTGCGCGGGGCGGAGCGCATTGCGGCCGAGCTCGGCGTGGCCGCGCCCGCTCAGTGCGCGACCGTGCAGGGTGCGGCATGAATGCGCAGCCAGGCGGGCCGGTCGCGTACGTCCTCAAGCGCTATCCGCGTTTGACCGAAACGTTCATTCTCAACGAGATCCGCGCGATGGAGCGGCTCGGCGAGCGACTTAGGATTTTCTCGTTGCTGCCGCCCGAGCCGCCACCGCATCATCCGATGGTCGCCGAGGTGCGGGCGCCGGTGTTCGCGCCGCCGGTCGGGCGGATGGCGCGGATGACGCTGCTGGTGCGATCGCATGTGGCGGTGGCGCGCGCGGCGCCGCTGAACTATGCGCGCACCGCGCTGCTCGCGCTGCGGCGAACACTGACTTCGCGTCATCCGCTGTCCCTGTGGCGGCAGTTTGCCCGGGCCGGGGTGGTGGCGGCGGCGTGCCGTCGCGAGGGGGTGCGGCACATCCATGCGCACTTTGCCAATGCGCCGACCTCGGTGGCGCATTTCGCGCATCGCATGACAGACATTCCATTCAGCTTCACGGCGCACGCGAAGGACATCTATCTGTCGCGGCCGGTCGTGCTGCGTCGTCATCTGCAGGCGGCGCAGTTCGTGACGACCTGCACCGCATATAACGGCGAGTATCTGCGGCGTCTCGTGCCGGAACTCGATCCGCGCAGAATCCGTGTCGTCTACCATGGCATCGACCTGCAGACCTTCGTCACCGCCGGCCGCGATGCGCGGCCGTCTGGCGCCGCGCGCCGCGCGAGGATTCTCGCGGTCGGACGCCTGGTGCCGAAAAAAGGCCATGAGGATCTGCTGGCGGCCTGTGCGGCGCTGCGAGATAGGGGTGCGCAGTTCGATTGCGAGATCGTCGGTTCCGGGCCACTGCGTGCGGCACTCGAGGCCGAGGTGCAGCGCCACGGTCTCGGTGATCGGGTGGTATTGCGCGGCGCGATGACTCATCGGCAGCTGATCGAACTGTACCGGCGGGCGGACCTGTTCGTGCTGGCGCCGCGGATCGCCGCGGACGGTGACCGCGACGGAATTCCCAATGTGATTGCCGAGGCGATGGCGAGCGGTGTGCCGGTGGTCGCGACCGATGTGTCGGGCATACCCGAACTGGTGCGGCATGAGCGCACGGGTCTGCTGGCTCCGTCGCGCGACCCGGCGGCGCTCGCCGAGGCGATGCAACGGCTGCTGACGGATCGGGCGCTCGCCGCGCGGCTTGCGCGCGAGGCGCGCAGCGTGCTCGAGCGGCAGTTCGATCTCTGGCAGACCACGTGCGAGCTGCAGGCGCTCATGGCCGCAGACTCCTGCTGCGATCGGCCGCTGCCGCGCGGCCGACGTCGGCCAGTGGGCGTCGGGTCATCGGTGCCGCTCGGCGAGGGCATCAAGTGAAGATTCTTTATCTGAACTTCGACCGCGGGATCCCGGTTCTCGGAGACAAGGGCGCCTCGGTGCACGTGCGCGAGTTCGTGCGCGCGGCGGCGGCGCTCGGTCACCAGGTGCTGGTGGTGTGCGCGGCGCTCGGCGAGGGCAATGCGCCACCTCCGGCCGACATCGTCGAGTTGCCGCTCGCAGAGGCTGACGCCGGGCTTGACTCGCTGCGCCGCGAGCTGTGCCTTGCCGAGGCCGGCGCGGATGAAACACTGCTCGGGCGCGAGCTGGCCAGGCTCGCCTACGATCGGTCGATCGGCGCGCGCGTGCTCGGTGTGCTCGAGGCCAGGGGTTTCAAGGCGGATTTCATTTACGAGCGGCATGCGTTGTTCTGCAGCGCGGGGGCGCAACTGGCCGCGCGGCTCGGCTGCCGGAGGATTCTCGAGGTCAACGCGCCGCTCGCCGACGAGCAGAAGCGCTTCCGCGGACTGTATCTGGAGGGGCTCGCGCGGCGCATGGAAGCGGACTCGTTCGGCGCCGCCACGGCAGTGATTGCGGTGTCCGAGCCGGTGAAGCGCTACGTGCAGACCCTGGTTCCACGGCTTGCCGAGCGGATCCATGTGATGGTCAATGGTGTCGATCTGCGGCGGTTCGATGCGGGTCAGACGCAGCGGGCGCGCATACGGGCGCAACTGGGTGTGGATGCCGGGACGGCCGTCATCGGCTTCGTGGGCAGCTTCAAGCCGTGGCACGGAACCGAATTCCTGTTCGACGT
This sequence comes from Pseudomonadota bacterium, assembly GCA_021792815.1. The sequence goes on along the minus strand of JAJYTX010000194.1, from coordinate 2,006 downwards.
GTACCGTGAACTCGCCGCGGTGCGCCGGGTGCACCTGCTTGGCGTCGGTGATGGACCGCAATGGAACGTGCTGCGGGCGCGTGTCAGCGCCTCGGCGTGCCGAGACAGCGTGACGTTGACCGGCCGCATGCCGCACGAGCAGATACCGGCCTGGACCGCGGCGACCGATATCGTGGTGGCGCCGTATCAGGCGGCGGCGGATTTCTATTTCTCACCCCTCAAGGTCATCGAAGCGCTGGCATGCGCCCGTCCGGTGGTTGCACCGCGTCTGGGGCAGCTCACTGAACTGATCGACCATGGTCGTACCGGTCTGTTATACGAGCCGGAGGATGCGCGGGCCTGCCGGGAGGCCATCGAACGGCTGCTGACGGATGCGGTGCTGCGCAGGGCGATGGGCCGGGCCGCGCGCGCGAGCGTCGCGGAACGCGGCTGGGAGCGCATCGTACGCCGGGTGGCCGAGCTTGGCAGGCCGGCAGCGGTTGGAGAGGCCGCATGAGACGAGTGGGATCGGACACGTGGCGCTGGCTCGCGGCTCACGTGCGCGGCGAATGGCCGCGGCTCGGCGCCGGCTCGATCGCCATGGGGCTGCGCGCCGGGGTGCTGCTGCTGCTGCCGTGGCCGTTGAAGTTCATCGTCGACAGCGTGATATTCCGCAAGCCGCTCGATGCGTGGGCGGCATCGGTGCTGCCTGATCCGCTGACGCATCGGCTGCAGTTGCTGCACGCCCTCGGCGGGACGATTCTGCTGCTCGGGCTGGCCGAGGCGGTGTTCGCCTACATCGGCAGCCGGCTGCTGCTCGATGCGGCGCAGCGGATCGGCTTCGAGCTGCGGCGCGATTTTTTCGCGCATCTGCTGCGCCTGCCGCTGGTGTTCCACCGCCGGCATCTGAGCGGTGAGCTCGCGGCGCGCATCGGCGGGGACGTCAATGCGCTGCAGAACTTCGTCGCCGCGATCGGCATTGACCTGCTGCCGCACATGTTGACGATTTGCGGCATTCTCGCTGTCATGCTGCTCATGAACTGGCGCTATGGACTGCTGACTCTGTCGGTGGCGCCGGTTCTGGTGTGGATTGCGCGGCACTTCGCCGCGAAAATCCGGCACGCCGCGCGCGTCACCCGCCGATGCGAAGGCGAGCAGAGCGGTGCGGTCCAGGAAGTATTGGGAAACGTGCAGCTCGTGCAGGCGTGCGGCCGGGAGCAATACGAGGAACATCGCATGGCGCTGCGCGGCGGGGCGGCGTTGCGCGCCGCGCTGTGCGGCAATCGCATACAGGCCGGCTTCGCGCCCGCGATGAACCTGTGTATCGCCGTGGCGACCGGTGTCATCGCCTGGTACGGTGCGATGCTGGTCATCCGCGGTACGCTCACGGCCGGGGACCTGTTGGTGTTTCTGGCGTACCTGCGGGCGATCGCCGCGCCCGCCCGGCAGCTCGCCAAGGCAGGCCGGGTATTCGGCCGGGCGTCGGTTGCGCTCGAGCGGATCGATGAATATCGGCGTGAGAGCGCTGCGGTCAGCGATGCTCCGATGGCGCTCAGCCCGCAGCGCTGCGCCGGGCGGCTGCGGTTCCACGAGGTGACGTTCGGCTATTCGCCGCAGAAGCCGACGGTACGGCAGATCTCCTTCACGCTCGAGCCCGGGCGCGTGGTGGCGCTCGTCGGCCCGACGGGATCCGGAAAATCCACGCTCGCCGCTCTGGCGGCCCGCTTCGTTGATCCGGATGCCGGCGAGGTGCTGCTCGATGAGTTCGATCTGCGCCGGCTCAGCGTGCGGTTCGTGCGTACGCACGTGGCGCTCATTCCGCAGGAGCCGCAACTGTTTCATGGACCTCTGTGGGCCAATATCGCCTATGGACGGGCCGGTGCGGGCCGGCAGGAGGCGATCGAGGCGGCAGTGCGGGCCGGCGTCGAGCCGCTGATCGCCGCGCTGCCGGGCGGCTTCGACCTCGAGGTGGGCGAGCGCGGCGGACAGCTCTCAGGGGGCCAGCGACAGTGCGTGGCGGTGGCGCG
>JAJYTX010000193.1 GCA_021792815.1 Pseudomonadota bacterium | reverse complement strand
TGGGAGTCGATGTCAACACCGCTTCTCCTGCGTTGCTTGCGCGGATCTCCGGGCTGTCGGCTTCCCTTGCCGAGGCGATCGTGCGCTATCGCGACGAGAACGGCGCTTTTGCGAATCGGGACGGGCTGCGTCAGGTGCCGCGGCTCGGCGCCAAGACGTTCGAGCAGGCGGCGGGGTTCCTGCGCGTCAACGGCGGCGAGAGCCCGCTCGATCGCTCGGCGGTGCATCCGGAAGCCTATCCGCTCGTCGAGCGCATGCTCGCGGACCTCGGCAGGCCGCTCGCGCAGGTGATGGGTGAATCACGCGTGCTCAGGCAGATCGACCCTGCCCGCTACACGGACGCGCGTTTCGGGCTCCCGACCGTGCAGGATATTCTGCGCGAGCTCGAGAAGCCGGGTCGTGATCCGCGCCCGGAGTTCAAGACCGCCGTCTTCCAGGAAGGCGTCGAGGACCTGAAGGACGTGGCGCCTGGCATGCTGCTCGAAGGGGTAGTCACGAACGTCACCAATTTCGGGGCGTTCGTCGACATCGGCGTTCACCAGGACGGACTGGTGCACATCTCGATGATGGCGCACCGATTCGTCAAGGACCCGCGCGAGCTGGTGAAAGCCGGTGATGTCGTGAAGGTCAAGGTGCTCGAGGTCGACCTGCAGCGCCGGCGCATCGCGCTCAGCATGAAGCTCGATGAGGCGGCGCGCGGCCCCTCCGGTCCGGCATCGGGGCGTGGGGCGGATCGCGGCCGCACCCCGCCCCCGCATCCCAGGCCGCGTGCGCCTGCGGTCCGAGTCTCCGAGCCGCAGGGACATGGCGTGCTGGCCGAAGCGCTTGCCCGGGCGCTGAAGCGCTGAGGGGCTGCTTTTCCCGACGGCCGGCTGCTATTCTCGGCTGAGCGACGGGCCGCCCGGCACAGGGCCTGCGCAGCCCCCCGTCCTGAGCGCGATCGGTGGCGGGGCGCGGCGGCCGCCGATCGCTCGCCTGACTGACCAGGGTCGTCTCATGAGCAATACCGAGCGCCGGGCCCCGCTGCCGCAGTCCCCCGGGACGCCCTGTCCCGACCAACCCGTGCTGGAACGTATCGACACGCACCTCGCCCGGGTCGGCCAGTTGCCGATCCATCGGGCCTTGCCCGGACGCCGGCGTCGCACGGTCGGCGCCTGGTGTTTCCTCGATCACATCGGTCCGACGCAACCTGCGGCCGGCGCCGGCCTGCACGTGGGCCCGCACCCGCATATCGGCCTGCAGACCTTCACCTGGATGATCGAAGGGGAGATCCTGCATCGCGACAGCCTCGGCTGCACACAACCCATCCGCCCGGGACAGGTCAACCTGATGACCGCCGGTCAGGGTATCGCCCATTCCGAAGACGCCGAGTCACCGGAGGCCGGACGGCTGCACGCCGTGCAGTTGTGGATCGCATTGCCCGAATCGCAGCGTCGGTGCGCACCGGCATTTCAACACTATCCACACCTGCCGGTGATGAACGAGGGCGGTTTCCGACTGACCGTGCTGGCCGGTAGCCTGTTCGGCGCGCCTGCGCCGACCGAGATGCACTCTGCGCTCATCGGCCTCGATCTGGCGAACGATGGCCATGCGGGCATCGACCTGCCGCTCGAGGCGCGGTTCGAACATGCCGTCCTCGTGTTGGACGGCGAAGTCCGTGTGGAGGGCGAGACGCTTCCACCCGATATCCTGCTGTATCTCGGCGCCGGGCGCCGGCAGCTGCGGCTGGACAGCCGCGCGGGTGGTCGGTTGATGTTGCTCGGCGGCGAGCCGTTCGGTGAGCAGATCCTGCTGTGGTGGAATTTCGTGGCGCGCCGACCGGAGGAAATCCAACAGGCCGTGCACGCCTGGAACGAGCGCCGTCATTTCGGCGAGGTCCAGGGCAGTCCCAGTCCGCGCCTCGTCGCGCCGGAATTCAGCGGGGTGTCGCTGCGTCCCGGGCAGCCATAACGCGCGGCGAATCCGCCCGCGGAGGTTCGACGGCCACGGGGGCGCGGCCTGAACTGTCCCCGGGCCCGCCGCGCAGTCCGGCCCGGCTGTCAGGCTGCGCCGGACCCTGCGTCGCTGCGCCGCGACAGCCTGTGTGTACGGTCCGCCACCTCTGGCGTGGCGGCGGGCTTGCGCGTATCGTGACACGACAGGACCGACAAGAATCAATGCCAAGGTCCGGGGCGGGTCAGCTGTAGGAGGTCAACGTGGGGTGGTCAACCGAGCGCAAGACGACCCGGCTGAGGCTCGAGGCACAGCTCGCCCGCCTGGGGCTGCTCGGCGACATCACGCGCGCCATGGGCGAGCGCCAGGATGTCAACAGCATCTTTCAGGTCGTCATCCGAACCATCGAGGAGCACCTGGAGCTCGATTTCTGCTCGATCTGCCTGTACGACCCGGGCGACCCGAGGTTGATGGTCGCCCGGGTCGGCGTGCGCAGCGCGCCGCTTGCCCATGCGCTGGCGATGACCGAACAGGTGCGGGTCGACATCGGCCGCAACGGGCTCTCGCGCTGCGTGGCGGGTGAACTCGTCCATGAGCCCGACCTGCACGCGTTGCGTTTCCCCTTCCCGCAGCGGCTGGCGCAGGCCGGTCTCGGTTCTCTCGTCGCAGCGCCTCTGCGATTCGAGAGCCGGGTATTCGGCGTGCTGCTCGCCGCCCGGCGCGCGAGCCACAGCTTCAGCAGCGGCGAATGCGAGTTCCTGCGCCAGCTCGGCGAGCACGTGGCGCTCGCCGCCCACCAGGCCCATCTCTACCAGGCGCTGCAGCGGGCATACGAGGATCTCAGGCAGACTCAGCAGGCGGTCCTGCAGCAGGAGCGGTTGCACGCGCTCGGCACGATGGCGAGTGGCATTGCCCACGACATCAACAATGCGATCTCGCCCATCGTGCTGTACACGGACCTGCTGCTCGAGGAGACTGCGCTCAGCGACAGTGCCAGGAGAGCCCTCGAGGCCATCCAGCGCGCCACCGACCAGGTCGTGCACACCGTGGCGAGTATGCGGGAGTTCTATCGGGTCCGCGAGCCGCAGCAGCAGCTTCTGCCGGTCGACCTCAACCGGCTCGTGCTCCAGGTGATCGATCTGACCCGTGCCCGTTGGAGCGATATGCCGCGGCGCAGCGGCCGGCAGATCGATCTCGAGACACGGCTGGCTGCGGATCTGCCGGCCGTCTCCGGCATCGAGACCGAATTGCGCGACGCGCTCATCAACCTCATTTTCAACGCCGTGGATGCGATGCCCCGGGGAGGCCGCCTGTCGCTGTGCACCCGGCAGTGCGAGCCGCAGCAGGACCGCTGCGAGGCACCCGCGCGAGCGCTCATCCAGCTGGTGGTGGCGGACACGGGTGTCGGCATGGATGAGCCGACTCGCAGCCGCTGCCTCGAGCCGTTCTTCACGACCAAGGGAGAGCGGGGGACCGGCCTGGGGCTCGCCATGGTGTATGGCACGATGCAACGGCACGCCGGTGACATCGAGGTGGCGAGCGAGGTGGGCCGGGGCACCCGCGTGACGCTCGGCTTTCCGCTCACCGAGGCCGCCGGCGGCACAACTCCCGCGCCGCAGCCGGTTCAGAGCGTCTCGCCCAGGCGCATCCTGGTGGTGGACGACGACCCGATCGTGCTGCAGTCGCTGCGCCGCGCCCTGGCGGCCGACGGCCATGACGTGACGACGGTGGACGGGGGGCAGGCGGGTATCGACACGTTCCGTGCCGCGCAGGCGGCCGGGTCACCGTTCGAGGTGGTCATCACGGATCTCGGCATGCCGCAGGTTGACGGCCGGCAGGTCGCTGCGGCCGTCAGGGCCGCCAGCCCTCACACGCTGGTGTTCATGCTGACGGGTTGGGGGCGCCGACTGATCGACGAAGGCGATGTGCCGGTCGACGTCGACCGGGTGCTGTCGAAGCCGCCGAAGCTGCGCGATCTGCGCGCCGCGCTCGCGCTTCGGCCGGATTCATCCTAGCGGGACTCGCTACCGGCATCCGGCCCCGACAGGCTCCTCGGACAGAGTGAACGCCGGTCTGCCGAGGAGGTAACCCTGGAGCAGGTCGGCTCCGAGCCGGCGCGCAACCTCGGCCTCGGCGTGGGTTTCGATGCCTTCGAGGACCAGCCGACTGTGAGTGGCCTTGGCGAAGCAGGCCAACAGATCGACCAGGCGCTGCTTGCGCTCCTCACGGTCGATGTGGCGCACGATGCTCATGTCGACTTTCATGAACTCCGGCTGCAACTCCGCGAGCACCGCCAGCGAGTTGTAGCCCGCGCCGAGGTCATCGACCGCGATGCGAAAGCCCGACTGCGACAGCCATTCGATCGCCTGCTGCCATTCGGAGAGTTCCAGGACGTTGCCGCGCTCGGTGATCTCCACGACGACCCGATCCGACCACGGCTTCAGGATCTCGAACCGCCGCTGGGCCTGGGTGAAATCGCCCAGCTCGTTGGGATGGACGTTGACAAACAGGTTGGTTTCGAGGGACGGATCCCGCAGCCAGCGCGCGGCGGCCGATGCGACCCAGTCGCCGAGCCGGCCGAGCATCCCGTGGGATTCCGCGGCGGCGATGACTTTCATGGGGGTATCGAGCACCCCGTGCCGGCTTCGCAGCAGGGCCTCGTAGCCATGCACGTTGCCGGTCTCGGCCTCCACGATGGGTTGCAGGGCGAGCCGCAGCAGCTCGCCACTGAAGCACTCCTCGAGATGGCGACGCTGAAGCTCGAAGCCGTTGTGTCGGACGCCGACGCACAATTCCTCGAGGCGGGTGCGCGCGCCGATCGCCTCCTTGACCGTCGTCTGGATTTCACCCAGGTGAAACGGCTTGGCGATGATGCGCGACACCTCGCCGCGGTTGACGGCATGCATCACCACCGGCAGATCGAGGGCCCCCGACATCAGGATGCGCACACAACGCGGCTGGTACGCGTGCAGCTGCTTCAGGACCTCGAGGCCGTCGGGAGGCGGAATCTGGAAGTCGACGATGGCGGCGTCGTAAAGGCCATCGGCGATGCGTTGCAGCGCCTGCTGGCCGTCGCCGGCTTCCTGCACTTCGTAGCCATCACGCTGCAGCGCGATCTGCACGGCCAGGCGCAGATTCGCATCGTCTTCGACGACCAGGATATGCATCATGCCCGCATCCCCTGCAACCGCCGCCCTCGATGGTTCTGTGGCCCCGCAACCGGCTTTCTTTATATGCTCGTTGTTTTTCCACGTCAAACGCGCCCCGCCGCGCTTCCGCGCAAGCCGCCAGGTCAGTCGGCGGGCCGCCACCGCTCCTCGCGCGGCGGCGTCGCCTGGCCCGACGGTCCGCGTGTGGCGCCGCGGTGATTCCCCGCGGGGGGATATCATCGGCGGGCAGCCGCGTGCGGGACCGGTAATATACCCCTGCGGATCACCGATCTCTCAGGCGCCGGTCTGACGCCGCGGCGTCAGACCGGCACCGACCGAGCGCACCCGGGACAAGGGGGGGGCATGCAAGCGGGCACAGCCGAGAGCTTTCGCGACAAGATCGTCCTCATCACCGGGGCCTCCTCGGGCATCGGAGAGGAGCTGGCATTGCAACTTGCCCGCTCCGGAGCGGTGCTGACCCTGGCCGCGCGGCGCACCGCACTGCTGGAGAATCTCGGCCGCAGGATCCGCGAGGCCGGTGGTGTCGACCCGTTGATCATCGAGTGCGATGTCACACGGGACGAGGACCCGCCGCGTGCCGTCGCCGAGAGTGTGCGTCTGCGCGGCAGGCTCGATATCGTCATTGCAAACGCCGGCTTCGGTGTCGTCGGGGACTTCGCCCGGCTGTCGCTGCAGGACTACCGCCGGCAGTTCGAGACCAACGTCTTCGGGGTGTTGCGCACGCTGCACGCGGCGTTGCCCGAGGTGGCGAGGACCCGCGGCCAGCTGGTGATTCTCGGCAGCGTGGCGGGTTGGACGGCCTCGCCGGGGGCTTCGCCTTATGCGATGAGCAAGTTCGCCGTGCGGGCGCTCGCCAACTCCATCACGCCGGAGCTGGCGCTCATGGGCGTGCGGGTCACCCTGGTCAGCCCCGGCTTCGTCGAGAGCAATATCCGCCGGGTCGACAACCAGGGTCGGCTGCACGCCGAG
>JAJYTX010000192.1 GCA_021792815.1 Pseudomonadota bacterium | reverse complement strand
ACGCAGCCGCCCACGAGGAAGGCCTGGAAGCCGCCATCGCGCAGCCGGTACAGCACCCGCAGGGCGTTCGGGGAAATATGCGAGCGTGAGACGATATGCTCCGCCCTCGGAATGATCCGGGGGGCGGTAAGAGGCGCCGTCGGGCGCACGGGAGGGGAATTCAATTCTGCGCTTTCTGCTTGAGCAATGGATAGGGATCCCTATAATACCGCGCTCCTGAATCCGGCCACGATCCCACGCTCCCTTCGTCTAGAGGCCCAGGACATAGCCCTCTCAAGGCTGTAACACGGGTTCGAATCCCGTAGGGAGCGCCACTTCGCCGCGCGGTAGCGTGGACTGACCGGCGGCAGCATATTCCACTTACGCCAAGGATTCGAACCCGTAGGGTTCGACAAATTTGCCGGGAGCCAATTTGGACGGCCAAAGGCCGGCCGCGAAGCGGCGAGGCTCACGATGAGCCGAGCAACCCCGTAGGGAGCGCCACTTCGCCGCGCGGTGCGTGGACTGACCGGCGGCAGCATATTCCACTTGCGCCAAGGATTCGAACCCGTAGGGTTCGACAAATTTGCCGGGAGCCAATTTGGATGGCCAAAGGCCGGCCGCGAAGCGGCGAGACACGGCTCAGTGCCGGGCCAGCGCCTGGTACGCCGCGAGCGCCGCCTGCCGCGAGGCCTTCGCGTCGACCATCGGCGGAGGATAGCCGCAGCGGGCAAGCGCGGCCGGATCGCGCCAGGGTTCGTGCAGCAGCTCCACCGGCAGTCCGGCGAGCTCGGGCAGCCAGCGCCGGAGGTAACGTCCCTCGGGATCGAACCGGGCCGCCTGAGTGTAGGGATTGAAGACCCTGAAATACGGCGCGGCGTCCGCGCCGCAGCCGGCGACCCACTGCCAGCCGAGGGTGTTGTTGGCAAGGTCGGCGTCGACCAGCGTGTCCCAGAACCAGCGGGCACCGTGTCGCCAATGCAGCCGCAGGTTCTTGCTGAGAAAGCTGGCCACGATCATGCGCACCCGGTTGTGCATCCAGCCGGTGTTCCACAGCTCGCGCATGCCGGCGTCCACGAGCGGCACCCCCGTGAAACCCCGCCGCCAGCGCTCGAGCAACGCCTCGTTGGACCTCGCCCAGCGGAACGCATCGAAGCGGGGATTGAAATTGCGCTCACAGGTCTGCGGGAAGTGATACAGGAGATGACAGGCGAACTCGCGCCAGCCGAGCTGGCGCAGATACGGATCGAGGCCCTCCCACCCCGCCCCGCCGGCGCGTCCGCGCAGCGCGTGCAGGATCTGCCGCGGGGTGATCTCGCCGAAATGCAGGTGTGCAGACAACCGCGAGGTGCCGGCCTGCGCAGGCCACTCGCGTCCCTCGGCATAGCCCTCGTGGGCGCGTGCGCCGAAGCGCCGCAGCCGCTCGCGGGCCCCCGCCTCACCGGGCCGCCAGAGGCGTGCGAGTCCGCCATCCCAGGCCACGCGCGGCTCGAGACCGAGGGCCCGCAGCGGCAGACTGCCGGGAAGTCGCCGCCACTGGCCGGGGCGGGGCGCGGGAAGAGGCGCACGGGGCGTCAGCTGCGCCGCGAGCTTGCGCCAGAACGGCGTGAATACCCGGTACGGCCGCTGCTGCGAGCCGCCGATGCGCCCAGGCTCGATCCACAGGCTGCCTTCGTGGCTTTCCACGGCCACACCCCTGGCGCGCAGCGCGTCGGCGACGCGCGCGTCGCGCGCGATGAGCGCCGGCTCGTAGCATCGGCTCCAGTAGACGGCGCTCGCGCCGCTGTGCGCAACGAGCCGGGACAGTTCGCTCAGCGAGTCCCCGGCGGCCAGGTACAGCTGCCCTCCGCGCTGCGAGAGCGTGTGGCTCAACGCCTCGAGCGAGCGGTGCAACCACCAGCGGCTCGCCGCCCCGGGCGCCCAGGGCGCCTCCTCCTGCGGTGCATGGATGTACACCGGCAGCACCCGCTCGTGCGCCGCGCATGCTGCCGCGAGCGCGGCATGGTCCGCGAGCCGCAGGTCGCGCCGGAACCAGACGAGCGCCGTGCTCATCGCGGTCACCTCCGGCCGACGCCCGGCTGAGCTCTCAGGGCATCGCGCCACGCTCCTGGGCAGCTGGCGCTCGACCGCCTGTTCGGCGGCCTCGACACGGCATGTTCCGCATCGACGCGCGGCGCGCCCTCGAGGCCGCGTTGGCTCGATTCGACGACAACGGGCCGCCTGGCGGTCCCGGCCGCCCGGCTCTGCTGGTCTGGCATGGATACTCCCCGCACGCATCCTATGCCGCCGCCGCGCACGCGTGGTCTCTTTCGGCTGCCACAGGACCGCCGCCGGCGAGGCGCGCGCCGGGCACCCGCCTCACACGCGGCGCATCGCGGCCGAAGCCCGCCCCCGGCACGGTCAGCGCGTGCCGGCCGCGCGGCACTGTGAGATGATTTCCGCCGGTTTGCCTGTTTGACCGCGACGAGGAATACGATGACGAGTGAGAACACCGCCGAGAGTTCATCGCAGCAGGCGCCCGATGCGCATCGGCTGGCCGAGCTTGCCGCCCACGCGCTGTTCGCGGGCGATCGGGCCGCGCACAGTCTCGGCATCGCGATGGAGGGAACCGGCCCGGGTCAGGCCCGGTTGGTGATGACGGTACGCGCCGACATGCTCAACGGACATGGCATCTGCCATGGGGGCGTGGTGTTTACGTTGGCCGACAGCACCTTCGCACTGGCGTGCAATTCCTACAATGCGGTCACGGTGGCGGCGACCGCGTCCATCGACTTCCTGGCACCGGTCCGCGAGCACGACCGACTGACTGCCGATGCGCGCGAGGTGTGGCGCTCGAAGCGCAATGGGATCTACGAAGTCTGCGTGTCCAATCAGCGCGGCGAGCGCGTGGCGCTGTTCCGCGGGCGTTCCTACTGCATCGGTGGCGAGATCGTGCCGCAGGCGACGCGCTAGCGCCGGCCGGCCGGCCGGGTTACCGCACGCGCCGCGCCTCGGGGCGAGGCGCATGCGCGACACTGCCCGCCTCACGGCAGCTCACCGCCCAGGGGACTCGAGATGATCATCGAAATCGCCGACATCCGGATCCGTCCCGAGGCGCGCGAGGCTTTTTCCGCGGCCATCACTCAGGGGGCGCGCACGCTGCTCGCCCGGGCCGGCGGCTACCGCCGTCACCAGATCCTCGCCTGCCGCGAATCTCCGGGCCGCTTCATCCTCATCGTCGAGTGGGAGTCGCTCGAGGCGCACACCGTGGGATTTCGCGAATCACCGGCCTTCGTCGAATGGCGGGCGCTCATCGGCCCATATTTCCTGCAACCGCCTCACGTGGAGCACTTCGAGGTGGTGGCGGGCGGCTGACCTGCTGCACGGCGCATTGCGCCCGCGCCCCTCCGGCTGACAGCCATGCGGCGCGGCGCGGTCGCGCGGCTCCTGCGAGCCAGGGCACGGACGCTGTCATCGGGCGCGAGGCACCGCTACACTGAACATCGGCCTGCTGCAGATCCGAGGCCGCACGGGTTCCATGGAGGTCACGAGTGATTTACATCGGGATCCTGATCGGCTCGGTCTTCCTGCTCACCGCATTCGCGGTGGAGCGCATCGATCGGCGCTCGGGAGTGCCCTCGGTGATCGTGATGATCGTCCTCGGCCTGCTCGCCGAGCCGCTGCTTCGGCCGATGGGCGTGGTCGCCGGGGAACTGAAGAGCATGGTGCCGGTGGCCGGCACCATCGGTCTGGTGCTGATCGTGCTCGAAGGCGCGCTCGACCTCGAACTGCGCCGCGAGCGTCTCGGGCTGGCCGCGACGGCATTTGGCGTGGCCGTGGCGGGCTTCGCACTGTGTACGGGCGCATTTGCCGTCCTCGCCGTGCAACTGCTGCACATCAGCGACTACCGGGCGCTGGTCCTCGCCATCCCGTTCGCGGTCATCAGCAGCGCCATCGCAATTCCCGGCAGCCACTTCCTCGAGCAACGCGCCCGGGAATTCGTCATCTACGAAAGCTCCGTGTCGGACATCGTCGGGGTGCTGGTGTTCTTCGCGCTGGTCCACTCCGATGCCACGCCGCGCGGCTTCCTCACCGACCTCGCCGGCGGCGGCCTGCTCTCGCTGCTGCTCGCCATCGCCTGCTCCGTGATGCTGGTCCTGGTGACGACCCGCGCGGCCGCCCACGTGCGCCACATACCGCTGCTTGCCGGCCTGTTCGCGCTGTACGCGGGCGGCGAACTGCTGCACCTCTCGCCCCTGCTCATGGTCCTGCTGTTCGGGTTGCTGCTCAACAACCGCTCGGTGCTCGATCGGGTCGCGGGCCTGCGCCACGTCTCGGAGCAGATCTCCGCCGCCACGGTCGGAGAATTCCGGGTGCTCGTGCAGGAGTTGACTTTTGCGGTGCGCGGCTTTTTCTTCTTCCTGCTCGGCTACTCGACCGACCTGCATGACTTCGCGGTCGCGCCCTCGTGGATCGCCGCCGCTGCGATCCTGCTGGTGGTGTACGCGGCGCGCAACGTGCTGCTTCGCCTGACCGACCGGCGGCTCGCCGCGGCCCTCACCTGGATCGCCCCGCGCGGCCTGGTCACCGTTCTGCTGTATCTCGAGGCCGCGCAGCGGATCGCGCTGCCGGTGTACCTCGACGGCACGGTGCGCCTGGTGGTGATCCTTTCGGCGACGTTTCTTGCGCTCGCGCGCCGTGCCGGCGCCACGCGCCTCGCGCACGAGCCCGCCGGCTGAGCGCACCGCCGCGCACGCGCCTCTCAGCTCCCTTCCCGGCTGACCTGCCGGGCGACGATGCCCGCCAGGGCGCCGATCTGACTCGCCAGATGTCTCAGCAGGTCATCGGCCGAGACCAGGCCCACGAGCGTGCCATCCTCGGCCACCACCGGCGCCCGGCGAACCCCGCGCGCCCGCAGGTGCGCCACGGCGGACCCGACGGAGTCGGCCTCAGAGATGACGAGCGGCTGCGCGGTCATGATCTCGGCGGCGCCGATGCTGGCGAGATCCTCGGTCCGGGTGACCCGGGCGCACACCACATCCCGATCGGTGATGATGCCGGCGACCCGGGCCCGCGCCGGATCGCCCTCGGTGACCACGACCGCACCCACGCGCCGCTCGCGCATCAGTCGGGCAACATCCGACAGCGATGCGCCGCTCGGCACCGTGACCGGCGGGTGGCTGCAGAAGATACCGACTTTCATGCTCCGCTCCCGACAGCTATTGCGTCAGCGGCAGTTCGACACAGCGCGGCGCAGCCGCCAATGCGTATCAATGCGGATGGCGCACTGTCGCCGGCACGCCTAGGGTGAATGCCGTGAAAGTCCGCGACCTGTATTCGCCGCAGCCGCAGACGGCCTACCGCGATGAGCCTCTGGCCGATGCGGCCCGTGTGCTGTGCGACCGGCATGTCGGGGCGCTGGTCGTCGTCAAGCGCGGCGATCCGCTGCGCCGCCCGGTCGGCATCCTGACCGACCGCGACATCATGCGCAGCGAGTTCAGCCGCAGCGCCGATCTGTATCTGCTCACGGTGGGCGAGGCGATGACGCCGGACCCGCTGGTGCTGCCGACGGATTTCGGGTTGACCGAGGCCATCGGGGCGATGAACGCCCGGGCGGTCCGGCGCGCCCCGGTCGTGGATGCCTCGGGGGCGCTGCTCGGCATGGTGACGCTGGATGACCTGCTGCCGGCTGTCGCGCGCGAACTGATGACGCTGGCGGGGCTGATGGGCGCCCAGGCCGGCCGCGAAGGCCGTCACTGATGCAACGCCGCCTGCGCGGGCGGCACGTCCCCCGAGGTGGCCCGGGCCAGGCCCGGCGCGTTACTGCCGGGCCGTGCTGCCGTGCAGCTGGCGGTGCCGGGCGGCGAGACTCAACAGCACACCACCCTCCGGCCGGCGGTCGCGTCTGCTGCGCCGGCTGCGCAGTCCATCGAGCGCCTCGGCGACCCGGTCCGGCGTGCCGAGATCGCTCCAGCCGCATTCCGGCACGGGCAGCACGCGCAGATGCGGCTCCTGGCCCTCGAGCACGCCACGCGAGAAATCGAGTTCCGGCAGCAACGGGTAGAGCCCGGCGAGCCGCGCATTGACCTGCGCCGCCCCCGCGGCGCTCTCGAG
>JAJYTX010000191.1 GCA_021792815.1 Pseudomonadota bacterium | reverse complement strand
GGGACGTGTACTCGCTCCTGGTGGAGTGCAACGGCGCCGGCGGCTTTTACACGGAACTGTCGCGCATCTTCGTGCTGGGGCGGGCGCCGGCGGAACTGCGCGAGGCCCAGGCGGCGGTGCTCGAGGCGCAGGCCAAAGCGCTGGAACTGCTCCAGCCGGGGGCGTCGTGCCGGGAGATTTTCGAGCAGCACAATGCCTATCTGCGCGGCCGTGGTCTGCCGCAGGAGCGGCGTCTCAGCATGCATGGCATGGGCTACGACATGGTCGAGCGTCCCCTGATCCGGCAGGATGAGGAAATGCGACTCGAGGAGCACATGACCATCGTGTGCCATCCCGGCATCCTCACCGAGCGGGTGTTCGCCCACAATACCGACGTCTACCTGATCGAGCAGGACGGCCCCTCCGGCTGCCTGCACCAGACCCCGAAGGAAATCATCGAGCTGTAGCTCGCCACGGCGACTCGGCCAGCGCCGCCTCCGAGCCGGCGGGGCGCATCGCAACGGTACCGGGTCGCCCGCTCCCGGGCGGAATCGATGCGCTCGAGGGGCGTGCGGTTGTGGCTGGCAGGCCTCTTCAGGCGCGTACCGGGGCGGTTGTCCCGACGCCGGGCGGATTTGCCGCGCAGGATCGCTGCGGTACACTGCGGAAGCCGTTCACGTTTCCTGACGGTTCGCCGCCGGTGTTCCGCAGACCTCCGACCGAGCTACACCGCCATGCACGAGATCCGCATTGCGCCCGAAATCCTGGCCCAGGTGCACGCCCGACGCGGCCGCGCGCACCCCTTCGATCGGCTGGACCCGGCACGCACCGCCCACATTGCGGTCGACCTGCAGAACGGTTTCATGGAGCCGGGCGCTCCGGTGGAAGTGCCGGTCGCGCGCGAAATCGTTCCGCGCGTCAATGCCATCAGTGCCGCGATGCGCCGCCGCGGTGCGCAGAACATCTTTCTGCGCATGACCCTCGATGAGCCGTCCCGGGCGGGCTGGTCGAACTGGTTCGCCTATCTGCACAGCGCGGACAGCGCTGCGGCCGTCGCCGAGGCCTTTGCCCGCAACGCGCACCACTGGCAGCTGTGGCCGCAGCTCGAAGTCCGCGACGGCGATCTCGTCGTGGACAAGACGCGCTTCGGCGCCTTCGTACCCGGCGCCAGCCGCCTGCACGAGCTGCTGCAGGAGCGCGGCATCGACACCCTCGTGATCACTGGAACTCTGACCAACTGCTGTTGTGAATCCACCGCCCGCGACGCGATGCAGATGAACTACAAGGTCGTCTTTGTCTCTGACGCCACCGCCACCCTCTCCGACGCGGCGCACAACGCGACACTGGAGAACATGGCGCTGCTGTTCGCCGATGTCATGCGCACCGGCGAGGTGCTGACCGCGATCGGACACGGTTGATTGCTGCACGGAGGATGTCCGGACGGCGACGGTCCGGGGCATGCGGACCGGAGCGCATCGGCGGTGACTGCCGTGGCTCGCGCCGGCAGTGCCTCGCCGGCGTGCCCGCAGCCCAGGGGCGCACGCCCGCCGCCGGGGTCTTGCCGCGCCAGCGGTCCGTCTGGCACGACGAGCGGACCGGGCGCCGCCGCGGCATTCCCGCATCAGCGGCTCGTTCGCGCAGCCGGCGTGTGCGCTTGACTGCGCGGAGGTGCGCCTCTTGACGGATGCTCACGCGGATCATGGCCGGCAGGTCGCGTACACGGCACTCGCGCTGCTCGCCCTGATCTGGGGCTACAACTGGGTGGTGATGAAAGTCGCGCTGACTTACGCGCCGCCCATCACCTTCGGCGCGTTGCGCACGGCAGGCGCGGCCCTGCTCATGTTTGTCATCCTCGCGGCGAGCCGCAAGTCAATGGCCATGCCGGTCAGCCTGGCAAGGCTGACGCTTCTCGCGCTGTTCCAGACCACGGGCTTCGTCGGGCTGATGAACAGCGCCCTGTCCGAAGGCGATGCCGGCAAAACGGCGATTCTCGTCTACACGATGCCCTTCTGGGTGCTGCTGCTCGCCGCGCCGGTGCTCGGCGAACGGCTCACGAGCGGCAAACTGCTGGCCGGTGGCTGCGGTCTCGCCGGCGTCATCATGATCTTCTCTCCGTGGACGCTGCACGGTGACCTCGCCGGGATGGCCCTCGCGGTCGGCGCCGGGCTCGACTGGGCCATTGCGGTGATGATCGCCAAGCGCATGCCGATGCGTGGCTTCTGGAGACTGCTCGCGTTCAACGCCTGGCAGATGCTGATCGGCTGCATTCCCCTGACGATCATCGCGCTGGTGGTGCGCGGACATCCGGTTCACTGGACACCGGCGTTCGTCGCGGCCTTCATCTACAGCGTGGTGCTCGGGACTGGAGCCGGCTGGTTCCTGTGGCTGTTCGTGCTGTCGCGCCTGTCGGCGAGCCTGTCGGGACTGGTGATCCTGGTCATCCCGGTCATTGGCATCGTGTCGGACTGGGTACAACTGGGCGTGCGCCCGGGCCTGTGGGAGAGCCTGGGGGCGGCGATCCTGAGCGGCGGCCTGGGTCTGATTGCCTGGGTTCAGCGCGGCGGCGGCGCATAGCAGGACGGCGCCGGGGTTGCGGATACTCAGGGTCCCGCTCCGTGAAAATGCCTATTTCCGATGGGACGGAGCCGCCGGCACACTGCAGTCGAAGCCCGCTCCGACCGCCTCCGTGAGGGCCCCGCGGCAGGCGGCACCCGGACAAAAGGGAGAAGCCGAAGGGAACGGCGCTGTCAGGGCCCAGGCAGACGTGCGGGCGCAGATGGATCTGCGCCGACCGAGCGCCGCAAGGTCCAGGAGGGGATCGACGGACCGGGCATCACGGTGTCGCTGGAGATCCGAATTGAGCCCTATGCAGAAACCTACGCCAGCCTGCCCGGAGCCCCGATGAGCAGCGACTCCCCCGTGCTCCAGGTGCCGCCGTGCGGGCAAAGTGACCTGCTCGATGTCCTGCTGAGCGGTATCGGTGATGGCGTCATCGTGACCGATGCCGAAGGGCGCGTGAGGTGCCTCAGCCGCGCCGCGGAGCGGCTCACCGGCTGGCCGGTGCAGGAGGCGCAGGGCGTGCCGTTCGAGCAGGTCTTCCGGACCGTCGACGAGCACACCGGTCTCGCTGTCGATCCCGCGTTCGCGGCGGCGCCGGGCTCGGAAGACGGCGTCTTGGCGACCCCGCACGCCGTGCTCATCAGCCGCGACGGCCGGCGCATCCCGATCGATGCGCGCCGCACACCGATGCGCGCTCCGGCCGGGCCGGGCGGCGGCGTGGTGATCTTCCGGGACGTGAGCGAGCGCAGGCGCGGCGAGCGGGCCGGCGCGTCCCTGGCCGCGCTGATCGAATCTTCCCATGATGCGATCATCAGCAAGACGCCCGACGGCATCGTCACCTCGTGGAATCCCGCCGCGGTGCGCCTGTTCGGGTACACGCCCGAGGAGATCATCGGCCAGCCGATCGCGACGATCATTCCCCCCGAACTGCACGAGGAAGAGGCGCAGATCCTGGCCCGCCTGCAGCGCGGCGAGCGCGTCGAGCACTATGAGACCGTGCGGCTCGCGAAGGACGGCCGGCGCCTCGAGATCTCTCTGACCGTCTCTCCCATCAAGGATGAGAGCGGCGCCGTCGTCGGCAGCTCGAAGATCGCCCGGGACATCACCGAGCGCAGGCGCACCGAGCGGGAGCTGCGCGAGGCCGAGCGCCGCAAGGACATCCTGGCGACCACCCTGCAGGCGGAGCGCCGCGTCCGGGCGCTGATGGATTCCGCCGCCGATGCGATGGTGGTGGTCGACGGCGCGGGCTGCATCGTCCAGGTCAATGCGCGCACCGAGGAGTTGCTGGGCTACCGTCGGCAGGAGCTGATCGGCGAACCGATCGAGCTGCTGATCCCGGAGCGTTACCGCGCCGCGCACCGGGTCAGTTGCACCTCATATCTTCAGGCGCCGGTCCTGCGGCCCCTGGGCGCGAGCCACGAGCTGTGCGCGCGCCGGCGTGACGGCACGGAGATTCCCGTCGAAATCAGCTTCAGCCCGATCGCCACCGCCGACGGTCTGCAGGTCGCGAGCACCATCCGCGACATTTCGGAGCGCAGGCGCGCGCTCGCGCAGTTGCGCGAGGCGCGCGCGGCCGCCGAAAAGGCCGATCGCGCCAAGAGCACGTTCCTCGCGACCGCGAGTCATGATCTGCGCCAGCCGCTGCAGACACTGTCGCTGCTCAACGCGACGCTGCGCCGCATGGTCAAGGATCCGGAGCCCGCCGACGCCCTGTCACAACAGGACGCCGCGATCGGCGTGATGTCCCGGCTGCTCAACGCGCTGCTCGACATCAGCAAGCTCGAATGCGGGGCGGTGGAACCGCTGCTCACCAACTGGCAGGTGGTGACGCTGTTCGATCAGCTGCGCAGCGAGTTCGCGCAGCTCGCGGCCGACAAGGGCCTCGAGCTGGAGGTGGAGAGCTCGGCCGCATGGGTGCGTTCCGACCTGTCGCTGGCCGGGCAGGTGCTGCGCAACCTGCTGTCGAACGCCATCCGGTACACGCAGCGGGGAAGCGTGCGGCTGCGCGCCCGGGTGCAGGACGAGACGCTGCGGATCGAGGTGAGCGATACCGGCATCGGCATGGCCCCGGAGGAGCTCGACCACATCTATGAGGAGTTCTATCAGATCGGCGTGCCGACCCATGCGACCCGGGAAGGCTACGGCCTGGGCCTGAGCATCGTCCGCCGGATCGCCAAGCTCCTGGGTGCCGGGCTCGACGTCCGCTCCGAGGTCGGCCGAGGCTCGACCTTCGTGCTCACCCTGCCCGTGGGCACTGCCGAGAGGCCGGCCAGCCACTGCGGCGTGCGACCGGCCGGGCGCGGTGGCCGGTGCGCTCACCGGGTGCTGGTGGTCGAGGACGAGCCGGCGGTCCTCAATGCCACCCGGATGCTGCTCATGGCCGAGGGCTACGGAGTGGCGACGGCGACCTCGGTCGCCCAGGCCGTGGAGCGCGTGCGCGAATCCCGTGATCTCGAGCTGATCATCACCGATTACCATCTGGCCGACGGCGAGACCGGCCGGCAGGTCATCACGTCCGTGCGGGAAATCGGCGGATCCGATCTCAAGGCGGTGCTGATCACCGGTGACACCTCGACGGCCGCGCGCGGCGTCGAGGGTCATGAGAATGTCCATTTCCTCAGCAAGCCGGTCCATCCCGATGAGCTGCTGGGGCTGCTCGAGGAACTGGTCGCCCACTGACGGCCCGCTGCGGGCGCGCATCGGCTGGACGGGCGTGCGCCGCTGCCGCGCCTGACTCGGCCGCTCAGGGCTTTGCGAGCGAATCCTCGAATTGCCCGCTCGGCATCGGCCTGCCGAACAGGTATCCCTGAAACGCGCTGCAACCGCAGTGGGCGAGTAGCTGCCGCTGCTCGTCGGTCTCGACGCCTTCGGCTATGGTGTCGATCTTGAGGTTGTAGGCCATCGCGATGATGGTGCGGATGAGCGCCAGATCGTCCGGGTCGGTGACCATCTCGCGCACGAACGACTGGTCGATCTTGAGCTGGTCGATCGGCAACCGCTTCAGGTACGACAGCGACGAGTATCCCGTGCCGAAGTCATCCAGGGCCAGGCGCAGGCCGATGGTGCTCAGGCGATCCAGGACCCTGATGGTGGCATCGCTGTTCTCCAGCAGCATCGTTTCGGTGATCTCGATCTTCAGGCGGTCGACGGCAACGCGATGACGGGCGATCGCGCTCTCGAGCTTTGCCACGAAGTCCGGGTGCCGGATCTGCCGTGAGCTGACGTTGACGGACAGGATCAGGTCGCGGGTGGCCGGGGTTCGGCTCCAGGCCGCGAGCCGGGCGCAGGCCGCCTCGAGCACCCAGTCGCCGATGCCCAGAATCAGGTTGGATTCTTCGGCCACCGGAATGAAGTGCGCCGGTGAGATCATGCCTTGCGCGGGATGATTCCAGCGGATCAGGGCCTCGGCGCCGATCGCCTTGCCGACCCGGTCGACCTGCACCTGGTAGTACAGCTCGAACTGCTGCTGATCCAACGCGATGCGCAGATCCCTTTCCAGGGCGGCCTGCGCGTTGACGGTGTGCTGCATCTGCTGGTCAAAAAAGC
>JAJYTX010000190.1 GCA_021792815.1 Pseudomonadota bacterium | reverse complement strand
CCGGCCACCGCAGGCGCTCACCGGGAAATTTCCGTTCGCCCGGCAGCGCTCGCTCATCGTCGAGGTCATGAAGCAGATCGGCTTCCCCTTCGACCGGGGCCGGCTGGATGAGAGCGCGCATCCGTTTACCGAGGGCGTGCCGGGGGACATGCGGGTCACCACCCGCCTCGACCCCAACGATCCGTTCACCGGACTGCTCGGGGCGCTGCACGAGACCGGTCATGCCATGTACGACCTGGGCCTGCCGCAGGACTGGTGCGACCAGCCCGTCGGGCGCGACCGTGGCATGGCGCTGGAAGAAAGCCAGTCGCTGCTGGTCGAGATGATCGTCTGCCGCAGCCGGCCATTCGTGCACTACGTGCAGCCCCTGCTCGTGAAGCATTTTGGCGTCAGCGGTCCAGCGTGGGACGTGGAGAACCTCTACGCCCACCTGACCCGGGTGCAGCGGGGCCTGATCCGCGTGGACGCCGACGAACTGACCTACCCGCTGCACATCATGCTGCGGTACGAGCTGGAGAAGCAGCTGCTGAATGGCGATCTGGCGGTGCGTGATCTGCCCGCCGCCTGGAACGAGGGCATGGAAGAGCGGCTCGGCATCCGCCCGGGCGGCGATACCGAGGGCTGTCTGCAGGATGTCCACTGGGCGGTCGGCTCGTTCGGCTATTTCCCTTCCTATGCGCTCGGCGCGGTGATCGCCGCGCAGCTCTACGAGAGCCTGCGTAACGATGTGCCGGCCCTCGACGAGCAGCTCGCGCACGGCGAGTTCGGCGGGCTGCTCGCCTGGCTGCGCACGCACGTGCACGGGCTCGGGGCCAAGGTGCCGGTACAGGACCTGTTGCGCGAGGCGACCGGCAAACCCCTGTCGGCTGCCGCTTTCATCCGTTACGTCGAGACCAAGTACCTGGAAACCGCGGCGAGCGAGGCAGCTTAGATGGGACGGGGAGCTACACAGTCGCGGACGCTCACGCGTCTGCAGGCCCGGCTGCGGGGCGAGGTCGGCAAGGCGATCGAGGACTTCCGGATGATCGCCTCAGGTGACCGCGTGATGGTGTGCCTGTCCGGAGGGAAGGACTCCTACACCTTGCTCGATATCCTGCTGTCGCTGCAGCGCAGCGCGCCGGTCGATTTCGAGCTCCTGGCCGTCAATCTCGACCAGAAGCAGCCGGGCTTTCCGGCGCACGTGCTGCCTGGGTACCTGGCCGGTCTCGGCGTGCCCTTCCACATCATCGAGCAGGACACCTACGGTGTGGTCAAGCGGGTGGTGCCGGAAGGCCGCACGATGTGTGGCCTGTGCTCACGATTGCGGCGCGGCGCGTTGTATCGCTTCGCCGCGGACCACGGCGTCACCAAGATCGCCCTCGGTCATCATCGCGACGACATCGTCGAGACGTTGTTTCTCAATCTGTTCTTCGGTGGCCGGCTGAAGGCGATGGCCCCGAAGCTGCTGTCCGAGGACGGCCGTCACGTCGTGATCCGCCCGCTCGCCTACGTGGCCGAGCGGGATATCGAGCGCTACGCGCGCGGCCGCGGCTTTCCGCTCATTCCCTGCCGGCTCTGCGGCTCACAGGAGCACCTGCAGCGCCGGGCCATCAAGAGCATGCTTGCGGAGTGGGAGCGCGCCTGGCCCGGCCGCACCGAGAGCATTTTCTCGGCGCTGCGTCACCTCGAGCCCGAGGCGCTCGCCGATCCGCGCCACTTCGACTTCGCCGGCCTCGACGCCCGCCGCGTCTGCGGCCTGTCGAGCGACGAAGCAGACCGCCCGCGGGTGCTGGCCGGCTGACCGATGAGCGCGAGCGCGCCCGTTCCCCTTCCGCACTCCTACTGGATCGTGCCCGGCCGGCTGCTCGCCGGCGAGCACCCGGCCGGTCCCACCCCCGAGGCCACTCGCGAACGTCTCGGGCGGCTGCTCGGTGCGGGTATCGAGTGTTTCCTCGACCTGACCGAGCCCGCGGAGATCGACCCGTACGACGAAGCGCTGCCGCTGCACATCGAGTACCAGCGCAAACCGATCCCGGATCACGGCCTGCCCGGGCGCCGGGAACACATGCTCGAGATTCTCGATTGCCTGCGCGATGCGCTGCGCGAGCGCAAGCCGGTCTATGTTCATTGCCGTGCCGGTATCGGCCGGACCGCGATGGTGGTCGGTTGCTTCCTCGCCGAAGGGTGCGGGGGCGATCAGGCGCTCGAAACGATCAACCGTCTCTGGATGCAATCCGGGCGCTCCCGGGACTGGCCCGTCATTCCCGAGACCGGGGCCCAGACCGACTACATCCGGCAGTGGCGGCCTCGCGCGCCGGAGGCCGAGCCTGCGATTGCGGCGGAGGTTGGCCCGGCGGCACTGGAGGTCGCTGCGGCATCCGCCGATCCTCTGCTCGATCCCCTCACGCTCAGGGCGGCCCAGGCGCTGCGGGAGCGATTCCACGGCGCGCTGCTCGGCCTTGCCGTCGGGGACGCCATCGCCGCGCCGACGCAGTTGCGCCGCCCCGGCACCTTCCCGCTCGTGGGAGACCTGATCGGCGGCGGGCCGTTCAACCTGCCCCCGGGGGGCTGGAGCGACGATACCGCGATGGCGCTGTGTCTCGCCGACAGCCTGCTCGAGTGCGGCGGCTTCGATCCATCGGACCAGATGCAGCGTTATCGGCGCTGGCAGCGAGACGGATACCTGTCGGCCACGGGCCGGTGTCTCGGGATCACCGTGCATACGGCCCAGGCTCTGGCCGCGGCCCAATGGCGGCGCCAGCCTTTCGCGGGCTCACACGATCCAAAGCGGCGCGACCCGGAGCCGCTGTCCCGGGTGGCGCCGGTCGCGATGTTCTTTTTCGCCTCACCCGAAGAGGCGGTGCGCCTGGCGGGCGAAGCGGCCCGGAGCACCTGCCAGTCGGGCACGGTGCTCCAGGCCTGCCGCGATCTGGCGCAGCTGCTGGTGCTCGCGCTGTCGGGTCGGACCAAGGCCGGGATCCTGGCCGAAGCCTCAACCCGGCTGCCGCACCGGGGCGCCGGCCACGGGGTCGGCCAGTCGCTCTCGGGTGCCATCGAGGCGTTCGCGGCAACCCACAGCTTCCGCGAGGCGGTACTGCATGCGGCCAACCTGGGAGCAGACTCGGACGTCACCTCGGCTGTGTGCGGTCAGCTCGCCGGGGCCTGGTACGGGGCGGCGGCCATCCCCGCGCCCTGGCGGGAGCGGCTGCTGCGCCGGCCGCTGATCGAAAGCTATGCCGACCGGCTGCTCACTCACGCCCTGACGCAGATGGGCTGAAACCGCCGCGGCGACGCTGATAAGCTCATCCGGGCGCGCCCCGGGGCATCCACCAGGGGCCTCGAGACCAATGACCGCACCAACCCGCCGTCCGGCCCGGCGAGCGTATTCGTGGGCCCGCCTCCCCGACGAGGAGCTGCTGAAGCTGCGCTTCCGCGACCTCGGCCTGACCCTGCGCCGATCCAACATCCGGCGTGGCGTCAAACGCCTGTACCGCGAGCTGCAGGCGCGCGGCATCCGCTTCCGGCCGCACGTCTGGCTGTCGGAAGAATGGTTCAGCCCGGATGGCGTGCCGGGGATCGCCGTTCCGTTCTACCTGGCGCATCCGCGGCTGACGCGGCTCGAGCGGCACATCATGCGCCAGGCCGAGGGCGGCAACACCCGCGAGTTCGCGCGCATCCTGCGTCACGAGGCCGGGCATGCCCTCGACAACGCCTATCGGCTGCGCCGGCGCAAGCAGTGGCGCGAGGTGTTTGGTCCGGCCTCGCTGCAGTATCCGGCCCGGTACAAGGCCCGTCCCGGCAGCCGGCGCTACGTGCATCACCTCGGCGAGTGGTATGCCCAGGCGCATCCCACCGAGGATTTCGCCGAGACGTTCGCCGTGTGGCTCGCGCCGCGCTCGGGATGGCGCAAGAGTTACGCCGATTGGCCCGCCTTCCGCAAGCTGCAGGCGGTCGATGAGTTGATGAATGAGGTGCGCGACCGGGCGCCGCCGGTGCGCAATCGCGTGCGGATCGAGCCGCTCGATTCCAACACGCGGACCCTGGGTCAGTATTACAGGCGCAAGCTGGCGCGCTACCGGCGCTATCGGCGCGGGCTGGCCGATGCGCTGTTGCAATGGCTGTTCAGCGCTCAACGCCCGCGCCGGACCGCGCTGCGCGCCGCGACGCTGCTGCGTGCCCATCAGAAGACCCTGGTCGATTCGGTGTCGCGCGAGCTTGGCCTGGCGCGCTATAGTGTGCAGCAGATCATGCTGATGCTGATCGAGCGCAGCGATGCATTGAAGCTTTACGTCCGTGGCGATCGCCGTGACGCGGTGCGCAACTGCCGCTGGCTGCTCGCGCGGCTCGCGGATCTGTACTCTCAGGGTGAGACACCGCATCTGTCGTTATGAAAAAACTGCGCACGCTGGTCGTGATGCACTCGAGCCTGGTGCCGCCGCAGTCGCTCGAAGGCCACACGGACAAGGAAATCGAGGAGTGGCGGACCGAATACGATGTCACCACCACCCTGCGACAGAGCGGTCACGACGTGCGCTGTATCGGCGTGCTGGACAGCCTGACGGAAATGCGCCTCGCCATCGGCGAGTGGCAGCCCGATATCGTCTTCAACCTGCTCGAGGAGTTCAACGGCATCGTCACCTACGACCAGCACGTGGTCGCTTACCTGGAGCTGTTGCGCCAGCCCTATACCGGCTGCAATCCGCGCGGACTGCTGCTCTCGCGCGACAAGCCGCTCAGCAAGCAGCTGCTCGCCTTTCATCGGATTCCGACGCCGCGTTTCGCGGTCATCCGCCGCGGCAGACGGATCCAGGTGCCGGGCAGGCTGCGTTTCCCGTTGTTCGTCAAGTCGGCGACCGAGGACGCCTCGCTCGGCATCGCCCAGGCATCGGTCGTGGAGGATGCCGCGCGGCTGAAGGAGCGGGTCGCCTTCATGCACGAGCAGATCGGCTCGGACGCGCTGGTCGAGGAGTTCATCGAGGGCCGCGAGCTGTATGTCGGCGTCATGGGTAACCGCCGTCTGCGGCGTCTGCCGGTCTGGGAAATGGTCTTCGGAACCATGCCCGATTCCCTGGCCGCCATCGCCACCCGCAAGGTGAAATGGGACAAGAGCTACCGGGAGAAATACGGGATCATCACGCGCGCCGCGGCCGACCTGGCGCCCGGAGTGCTCGCGCAGCTCGACAGGCTCTCGCGCCGCATCTATCAGGTGCTCGGGCTCTCGGGCTATGCGCGCATGGATTTCCGCACGACTGCCGATGGGCGGGTGTATGCGCTCGAGGCGAATGCTAACCCCAACCTCGCGGCGTCCGAGGACTTCGCCGAATCGGCGCTCGCCGCCGGCATCGCCTACCCGGAGCTGCTCGAGCGGCTGATGGCGCTCGGCCTGTCCTATCGCGCCAAGTGGCGGTAGCGGCTTTCACGCCGCGGATGTCAGCACTCCAGTTACGGGGCTGCCAGCGTCGGCCGTGACCTGGCCGGCTGCGCTGCGCGGCTTTTCGATGCGTGTCACAACCGCGGGGGTTCACTTTGTGCCGCTGATGCCGTTCAATGGAGCGACCGTGGCAAGCGTGAGGTCCTCGAGGTATGCGTGAAGCCAGAGTCCAGCCGGTCGCGAGCCTGAAGGAGTATTTCAAGGATGCGCTGCACGCGGCGCTGGTGAACCAGCACCTTGCGGTGGAGGGCGAGACAGAGCACTACGTGGTGAACCTGCTGACCCTGTTCGCCCGCTCGGAGGCGCTGTTCGATGCCACGGGCGAGGGACTGCGCCTGCGGCCGCTGGTGGTGCTGCTGTCGGAGGCGATGGAGGCGGGCACGCACGATCAGCGCAACCGCGGTCTGCAGCGCCTCGGCGACGTGTCGCTGTTCGTCGCCGGTTTCTTCGCGCAGGGTTTTGCGCGCAAGCTCATCGATATCGACTATCACATCGCGATGGGCGGCCGCGCCTACGGCACACTGGCCGCGGCGCTTTCGGGCGATGTGAGCGCCCGCCGCGGACGCAAGGCGCTCGCGCTCGTGTTCGCCGAGCTCGCCGAGAAATTCCAGGTCCTGGTCGATGCGCTCAACGAGCTCAGCGAGAGCGCCTACATCCATACCGACAAGGACATCCTCAGG
>JAJYTX010000189.1 GCA_021792815.1 Pseudomonadota bacterium | reverse complement strand
AATTCCGAGCACATGGATCCACCCCTGTCCGGGGAGCACGCCGCCGCCGCTCAGCAGGCCATCCGTCAGGTCGACGTCATGGCCGTCGGGAAACAGCGAGGCGAGAATCTCAGCGAGCGTCATCGGCCGTCTCCCTCCGGGCGCCGGCGGCGCTCAGAAAAGCGTCGGTCGCCCTCGCCGGGATGGTCTCCGGCTGAGCGACACCGAGCGCCGACCACAGGTCCATCGGTTCGCGCAGCGCCCCGAAACGCTGCAGACGCCGTTGCAGCCGCTGCTGCTCGCGGCACAGCCGCTCGAAATCCAGCGCACCGGGGCGCGCCAGGGCCTGCAGCGCCGCGGCTCTGAACGCCTCACCATCGTCATCGACGTACAGATCCGCCCCGCCGGTCAGGAAGCGGTGCTTGCCTCCGGTGACCCGCCACACCAGGGCGCGGTCTCGCGAGTCGAATTCCTCCACGCCGCGATGGGACTCGATGACCTCGGGGCCGGTGACGCCGAGCCGACCCTGCTCCGAGATGACCAGGCAGGAGCAGCATCCGGCGATCAGCGCGCCGCCGCCGAAGCAGCCGGCGCGGCCGCCGATCAGCCCGACCACGGCAATTCCCTCGGCGCGAGCCAGCACGATCTCGCGCATGATCTCGCAGATCGCCATCTCGCCCGCATTGGCCTCCTGCAGCCGCACACCGCCGGTGTCAAACAGGATGACGACGGGAAGGGACAGTGTGCGGGCGGCACGCAACAGGCCGGTCAGCTTGGCGCCGTGCACTTCGCCAAAGGCGCCTCCCATGAAGCGTCCCTCCTGCGCGGCAAGCAGCACCGGCTGTCCTGCGAGTCGGGCGCGGCCTACGACGATGCCGTCGTCGAACTGCTCCGGAAGGTCGAACAGCGCCAGATGCGGACTGGTTTCGCGCTGTTCCGGTCCGACAAATTCCTCGAAGGAGCCCTGATCGACCAGCGCGACGATGCGCTGGCGGGCGCTGCCTTCGTACCAGCTCGAAGAACCGGGCTGCAGAGGGGCCATCACTCGCGCTCCATCAGGCGTGCTCCCTGGGACAGGCGCAGCATGACGGTGTCCGGCCGCGCGCCGGCGTCGTTGATCGAAATGCGCAGGCCACCGGCGTTGCGGCGTGCCACGAAGTCGCCGAGTACGGCGCGCCACAAGTCAGCGAAGCCGCGCATCGCCGTGGCGATGTCGATGGTGCAGCAGTCCGGCTGCGCCGTACGTTCCAGGAGCACTTCGAGGTTGCCGGAGGCGACCACTCCGACAAGGGCGAGGGCACGGGTGCCCGCGGCCGGTCGGAGGGAATTGAACTGGAAGCTGAGCCTTTCCAAGACGGAGTCTCCCCGTTACCAATTGCGGAAGCGGCTGGGAGGCTCATAGAGTCCCCCCGAGGCCAGCATGAGGTCCTTGATGCTGCGCGCGGCCAACAGGCGCCGGTCGGCGTCCAGGGGGTCGATGCCGAGGTCCTCCGGCCGACGGATCACGCCGCGGCCGCGCAGGCGATCGACCATTGTGGCGTCGCGGCCGCGTCCGACCTCGGTGTAGCCGGCCACGCCGCGTATGGCCTGTTCGCGCTCCTCTCCATCCCGGCACAGGAGCAGATTTGCGATGCCTTCCTCGGTGACGATGTGCGTCAGGTCGTCGCCGTAAATCATGATGGGCGCCAGGTCCAGATGCAGCCTGTCGGAGAGGGTCAGGGCGTCCAGTCGCTCGACGAAAGTCGGCTCATGGTTGTTGCCGAAGGTTTCGCAGATCTGCACGACCAGCTTGCGGCCGCGCCGCAGCCCGGCGGGCGTATCCGGGGCGGCTTCGCTGCCGGCCTTCAGCCATGCGCCGCTGGGGTGACGGCGGCCGTGCGGGTCGGAGCCCATGTTGGGGGCTCCGCCGAAACCGACCATGCGGCTGGACGTGATCGTGGAGCTGTTGCCGGCGAGGTCTATCTGCAGGGTCGAGCCGATGAACAGATCGCAGGCGTACAGGCCGGCCAGCTGGCAATACGCGCGATTCGAGCGCAGCGAGCCGTCCGGTCCGAGGAAAAAGATATCCGGTCGGGCCGCCAGGTACCTGTCCATGCCGACTTCGGAGCCGAAGCAATGGATCTGAGTCACCCAGCCGGATTCGATGGCGGGAATCAAAGTGGGGTGGGGATTGAGCGCCCAGTGAGTGCATATCCGGCCTTTGAGGCCGAGTTTTTCCGCGTAGGTCGGCAGCAGCAGTTCGATGGCGGCGGTATTGAATCCGATGCCGTGATTGAGTCGGCGCACACCATAGGGTCCGTAGATTCCCTTGAGGGCCAGCATCGCCGTCAGGATCTGGGTCTCGGTGATCGCGGCCGGATCGCGGGTGAACAGGGGTTCGACGTGAAACGGCCGCCCGGCGTCGACGACGAAGTGAACCTGGTCCGCGGGGATGTCGATCCGGGGCAGTCGCGGCACGACCTCACCCACCTGCGCGACGACCAGCCCTCCCTTGAAGCAGGTGGCTTCCACCAGCAGCGGCGTTTCCTCGGTATTCGGCCCCGTGTAAAGATTGCCGTCGGGATCGGCGCTCACCGCCGCGATCAGGGCGGCATCCGGCGTCAGATCGATGAAATAGCGCGCGAACAGCTCCAGGTAGGTGTGCACCGCGCCGAGCTCGAGCTGGCCGGAGGACAGCATGCGCGCGAGGCGTGCCGCTTGCGGTCCCGAATACGAATAATCGAGGCGCCGGGCGACTCCCTGGGCGAAGACGTCGAGGTGTTCCGGCAGGATCACCCCGGACTGGATCAGGTGCAGGTCGTGGATGCGGTCCGGATCGAGGCCGGCGAGGGCGCCCGCCAGCAGATCGGCCTGCTTCTGGTTGTCCCCTTCGATGCACACGCGATCGCCGGGGCGCAGGATGGACTCGAGAAAGCCGGCCAAGGCGTTCCGTGGTACGAGCTTGCCGCGAGCGAAGCGGCCGCCCGCTTCCATCCGGCGCTGCCGGGACTCGCGCTGATTCATTCTGCGACCCTGTCAGGGTCGGGGGACACCGGTTCGGCCTGCATACACAGAATCCCATGAACGATCGGTTTATAGATCCCGGTAGTATAATTTGTTCCCGGCGTGCGTTTGGCCGTTTGCCGCATGAGCGTCTTGCGGTCGAGCAGGTCCTCGGCGTCCACGTCCGTGTTGACGCGTTGCGCCGGATACCGTTGCGTCACGCTGACCGTATGACTCAGTCATATTATGATGAGCGCGCGGGCGTGCTGCGCGGGCCGGGCCCGGGGGACGCAGATCGTGCAGCGAAGCGGATACGCGTCCATCGGCTGAACGCCACCGCCGTTGACTGCGCGCTCGCGTGTCGTTCCCCGGGGCACGCGTCGTTCCCGGTTTGATGGGTCACGGCGCGACAGGGCCCGGTCCAACCTGTAGCCGATCGCCGACAGGCTGCATCAACACGGGATCGGGATGCCATAATCACCGCATGAGAAATACTTCCATCCGCCTCGCGATGACGGCATGCGTGGCGCTGGCCGTCGGCGCCTGCTCGCTGCTGCGCCCGCCGCCGCGTCCAGCTCCGCCGGCGCCGCCGCCGAAAGTGGTGCATCCCGCACTGCCGCTTCCCGTGCAGACCGAGAAGTTCGTGCTCGCCCCGGGACAGGATGTCATCGGCACCGTTCAGATCGTGAAGGTCCTGAAGGGACAGGTTCTGACCGACATCGGCCGGCGTTTCAACGTCGGCTACGAAGAGATGAAGCGCGCCAATCCCGGCGTCAGTGTCTGGCTTCCTCCTGTGGGCACCCCGGTGGTGCTGCCGACGCAGTTCATCCTGCCGGACGCGCCGCACCGGGGTATCGTGGTCAATCTCGCGGCAATGCGGCTGTTTTACTTCCCGTCGCACAAGCGGGGCCAGCCGCAGATCGTCATCACTCATCCGGTCGGCATCGGCAGACGCGGGTTCGTCACTCCCCAGGGGGTGACGCACGTCGTCTGGCACGAGAAAAACCCGGTCTGGACCGTGCCGCGGTCGATTCTCGCCGAGCACGCGAAGGAGGGCGCGCCGCTGCCTGCGGTGGTCGGCCCGGGACCGGAAAACCCCCTGGGAAACTACGCGCTGCATCTGGGCTGGCCCGGCTACCTGATCCACGGCACCAATAAGCCGGTCAGCGTGGGCTGGCGGGTGAGCCACGGATGCATCCACCTGTTTCCGGAGGACATCAAACAGATCTTCTACCTGGTGCCGAACGGCACCGAGGTGCGTGTCGTCGATCAGCCGTACCTGTTCGGCTGGCACAACGGCAGGCTCTACATGGTGGCCTACGGGCCGTTGAAGGGCGACCGGCGGCCGTGGAAAAAGGATTGGCGCCGTCTGCTGCCGGCCCTGCTCACCCGCGCCGATCGCCTGCGGTTGCGCAAACATCACCAGAAGATCGACTGGTCCCGGGTGGCGCGGCTCGTGGCTTCCCCGCGCGGCGTGCCCGTGCCCGTCTCGGGCAGCGACGGCGGAGGTCTCGCACAGGTGCTCGCCGCTGCGCCCCGGGTGCAGAACAGGCTTCCCGCCGGTTCCACCTGGAACGGCCAAACCGATCTGCCGCTCAGCAACGCGCAGTTCCGCAAGGCCTACGCCGGCACGTTCACGCCGGCGCAGCAGAAGGCGCTCGCGGCTGTCGACGATCTTCCCCGGCCCGTCCCGCCTCACGGCCCCTCACGGTGTCCGTCACATCAGTGCGCGCGCCAAAAGGGCACGCCGCGCCCCTCGGGCAAGACGGAACCCGCGCCGGCCGAACATCACGGAACCTGATCGGCGCCGGCACCGGCGGCGCCGCGTCACGCGTCACCGTGCCGAACTGATCCGACTTGCGCTGCGGCTGCAGGACGCAGCCGGCCGGACCGCGGCCGGCCGGCGTGCTGCCTGAGGCGGCGGCGGCCGGTGCCGCCGCGGGGTCCGGGCAGCGACGCGGGCCCGTCGCCCGGGGCCGCCGTCAGGCGAGGTCGATCGCCGCGCCGGGCGCGGACTCCAGGGTCTTGCCCAGGTCGTTCCTGCGGAAAAACGATAACAGCGCGCACAGCAGCGACACCCCGACCAGCGTCACCATGACCATATGGAAACCTTCCATGAAGGCGGGTTTGCTGGCGAAGACCAGCGATTCGCGGTTCGCGCGCGGGGCTGTCGGGCCCGCGATGTGGGCGGTGCCGACGGCGAGGAACACCATGCCTGAGATGTCGACACCGAGGATGACCCCGAGAGAGCGCATCATGTTGAGCAGGCCCCCGGTCATGCCCAGTTGGTCACGGGGCGTCGCCGCCATGGTGGCCCGGTTGTTGGCCGGGGTGAAAAAGCCGAGCCCGGCGCCGAGAATCACCATTTCGACGATGAGTCTGGCCGGCTGGGAGGTGCTGCGCGAAAAGATGAGCAGCAGGGAGCCGAGACTGAGCAGCAGCGAGCCGCTGACCAGGAAGACACGCGAACCGAAGCGGTCGCATGCGTGGCCGGCGAACGGGGCGAGGACGGCCATCGAGAGCGGCACGGCGGTGAGCATGATCCCGGTGCGACCGGCGCTGTATTTCAGCGTTTCCTCGAAGTAAAACGGCAGCAGGAACAATACGCTGAACAGCGTGTAATAGGCGAGCAGGCTGGTGACGTTGCCCGCCGCAATCGTGTAGCGGCGAAACAGGCTGAGATCGATGGTCGGATGTCTGATGATCAGTTCCGTCACGACAAACGCCACGAGGCAGACCATGCCCAGCGCCAGCTGCCACAGGATGGGCGCCGAAGTCCAACCGGCCGACCCCGCCTCGTTGACCGCCAGAACCAGCCCGATCAGTCCTGCGGTCAGAAACGCGCTGCCAAGATAATCGATCTTCACGCCGGCGCGTTTCGGGTGATATCGCGGCAGCACCAGCCGCGCGGCGATCGCCCCGGCGATCCCGATCGGTACGTTGACGTAGAAGATGAGCCGCCAGCCGGCGAACGTGACCAGCATGGCGCCGATGAACGGTCCGAGCGCCATGGCCGTGCCCTGGACCGCGGCCTGTGCGCCGAGCGCCCGGCCGAGTTCCCGGCCGCGGAACACCTGGGTGATGAGCGCCACGGAATTGGCCTGCAGCAACGCGGCGCCGACCGCCTGCAG
>JAJYTX010000188.1 GCA_021792815.1 Pseudomonadota bacterium | reverse complement strand
GTCCTCCTTACGGATGAAAGCCGCCCTTCGCGAGGCTGCATCGGTGCGGCAAGGAGACGCCACGCGCCACGCGCATGGCCCCCCGAGGGGGCGCGCAGAATACTGGAATCGTCCGGCCACTGCAATGTGTCGCCGGCAGGTGCCGCGCCGGCCCTTCAGCCTCCTCTCTGGCGCAGCGCCTCGTACAGCAGCATCCCGGCCGCCACCGACACGTTGAGACTCTCGACCGCTCCCCGCCGCGGCAGGTGTACCAGGGCGTCGCAGCTCTGGCGCGTGAGCTGGCGCAGTCCCGCGCCCTCGGCGCCGAGGACCAGTACCACCGGGCCCGCCAGGTCGGCCTCACGGGCCGGCCCCGGCGCCTGCGCATCGGCGCCGACCACCCACAAGCCGGCCTGCTGCAGCATCTTCAGGGTACGCACCAGGTTCGTCACCACCGCGAGCGGGGTCGTCTCGGCGGCGCCGGCCGCCACCTTGCGCACCACGGGCGTCAGGTGCGTCGCCCGGTCGCGCGGCACGATGACGGCCCGCGCCCCGCAGGCATCGGCCGTGCGCAGGCAGGCGCCGAGGTTGTGCGGGTCCTGCACCCCATCGAGGGCGAGCAGCAGCGGCGCGCCCTCCAGGGCCGAGAGCAGCTGATCCTCCGTCCAGGGCGCGAGCGGGCGGATCTCGGCGAGGAGCCCCTGGTGGACCACGTCCCCGAGTCTTTGGCGCAGCTGCGATGCCTCGACGCGCTCGAGCGGCACGCCCGCCTGCTGCGCCAGCGCCTCGATGTGCCGGACTCTCGGGTCCTCGCGCCGCTCGTCCACCCGCAGGGCGAGCACGCGCTGCGGGTGCCGCTCCAACATGATGCGCACCGCATGCAGGCCATACACGCATTCGCCGCCCGGGGCGCGCCGGATCGCAGCGTGCGCCGCGCCCGACCCGTGGCGGGCCGCGGCGGGACGCCCGGGAACCTCCGCTCTGCGGCCGCGTGGCCGGCTCATGCGCCGACTCTAGGGTTCATCGGCCAGCTCGAGGTCGACGAGGCCCTCGATGGGGTTGACGGCCGTGACGATGACCCGCAGGTGCGCACCGGTGCGCAGCGTGCGTCCCGATCGCCTGCCCCGCCAGGCATGACCGTGATCCTCCATCAGGTACTCGTCGTCGCGCAGCTGGTCGACGTGCAGCAGCCCGTCCACGGCAACATCGAGGATCTGCACGAAGCAGCCGAACTCGACCACCGTGGTGATCAGGCCCTGGAAGGTCTGGCCGATGCGCTCGCGCAGGTAGCTGCACTTGAGGAAGGTGGCGACGTACCGGTCCGCCTCGTCGGCGCGTTTCTCGAGCCTCGAGGTGCTCTCCCCGAGGCCGGCGAGCTGCGCCGGCGCATAGCTCACGGCGCTGCCGCCGGCGGCCCCGACCAGCCCCTTCAGCGTGCGGTGCACGATCAGGTCGGGGTAGCGGCGGATGGGCGAGGTGAAATGCGCATAATGGGTCAACGCCAGCCCGAAGTGCCCGATGTTGAGCGGCTGATACACCGCCTGCGGCATCGCGCGCACGATGAGCGACTCGATGAAGGGCCGCTCGGGGGCCTGTCCCAGGCGGCGGGCGATGGCCTGCAGATCCCGTGTCGTGACGGTCTCGGGCAGGTGGGCATCGATGCCGAGCACGGCGAGGGTGCCCGTCAGCCGCTCGAGCTTTTCGGCGTCGGGCTCGCCGTGCACCCGGTACAGGGTGGGCGTGCGGGATTTCTCGAGCGCGTGGGCCACGGCCACGTTCGCGAGCACCATGCATTCCTCGATCAGCCGGTGCGCATCGTTGCGCGCGCGCAGCTCGATCGCCCGCACCCGCTCGGACGCATCGATCACCAGCTGCGCCTCGGGCGCATCGAAATCGAGCGCGCCGCGGCGGCTGCGCGCCCGGTGCAGCGCGTGATACACTTCCACCAGCACCCGCAGCGGCCCGAGCAGCTCGCCGAGCTCGGCCCGCGCCGCCGGCCGGCCCTCGAACAGCGCCGCGTGCGCCTGTCCGTACGTGAGGCGCGCCGCCGAGCGCATCACCGCCGGGTAGAACCTCGCGCTCTTCAGCATCCCGCTGCGGCTCACCACCATGTCCGCGGCAAAGCACAGCCGATCGACCCGCGGTGCAAGCGAGCACAAGTGATCCGACAGCGCCGTGGGCAGCATCGGCAGCACACGCGTCGGGAAGTACACCGACGTGCCGCGCGCCTGCGCCTCGGTATCCAACGCCGTGTCCGGACGGACATAGTGGCTGACATCGGCGATGGCCACGATGAGGCGAAAGCCCGCCGGGTGCGGCTCGGCGTACACCGCGTCATCGAAATCGCGCGCATCCTCGCCGTCGATGGTCACGAGCGGCAGGCCGCGCAGATCCTCGCGTCCGGCGGCCTCGCGCGGATCGATCCGCTCGCCCCAGGCCTGCGCCTCGCGAAGCGCCGCCGCCGGAAACTCCGCGGGCAGGGCAAAGCGCGCCACCGCGCTCTCGGTCGCCAGCTCGACCGGCCGGTCCGGATCGAGCCGCCGCTCGATGTGCGCGTGCGCGGCATGCTCGGGGCTCGCCCGCCGGGTGATGCGGGCGATCACCCAGTCGCCGCTGCGCGCCCCGTTGAGCGCCTCGTGTGATACGGCGCAATGCAGCTGCAGGCGCCGATCGGCCGCTGTCACCCAGGCGCTGCGGCCCTGGACCTCCACGGTGCCGAGGAACGCGTGGACCGCATGCTCGAGGATCTGCTCCACGGTCCCCGACCAGCGGCCGTCGGCATCGCGGCTGACGCGCACGCGCAGCCGATCCCCATGCATCACCCCGCGCATCTGCGGTGGCGGCAGGAAGACATTGTCCTTCATCCCCTCGACACGCAGGAACCCGTAGCCGGCGCGGTGGGCGCTCACCTGGCCCTCGACGAGCGTGCCCGCCCGGGCAGCGCCCCCGGACCCGGAGGCCGGACCGCCCCGGCGCTGCGGCGCCGACTCCCGTGTGCCGGCCTGCGCGGCCGCGCCACGGGTCTTGCGCCGATGCGTCGCCGACGCCTCGCCCGCGCCACCCTGCCCGCCGCCTCCCCGCCCCGGGCGGTCCCGGCGACCGAACTTGCTCCTTCGGCTTTTCATTTGACAGCCCTCATGGCCCTGAGTAGATTTCGCCGCCTCGTCCGCGAGGCTCTCGAGCCGAGCACCCCTGCCCGGGTGGCGGAATTGGTAGACGCACTAGTTTCAGGTACTAGCGGGTAACACCGTGGAGGTTCGAGTCCTCTCCCGGGCACCAAGAATTCTTCGATATTCAATAACTTAATTCTCATTTGTGATTGACTGCCGAGGCGCCTCGCGGCGTTGCGGCGGGTGACTGCGGCCGGGTCATTGCTTTTATTCTTCATCGGACCGCGGCGACATCCTAGCAGGGCTTGATCGGGGCGGCGCGCGCGAATTCAAATGATTCCTGCGCCGCTTCCCATCAGGGGCTGATTTTCGCAAGCCTGATCGCGTCGTGATCGTTCCCAAGCCGAAGAAGTTCGCCAAGCACCTGGCGGGACTGCATCGCGAGATCTGGCCAGGAGCGCAATCCTACCTTCAGGATGAGCGCGAATCCTGGTGAGCGCGAGGTTTCCCGGCGGCCATAAGCGGATCCTGATCGATACCTGTGTCTGGATCTAACATTTCGGGGAGCATCCGCAGTTCGGGCCGCCTGCGGCCCGTGTCATCGAAAGTCTCGAGGATGGCCGGTTTCGCGCAGTCGCCTCAGAGCTGACCCTGCTCGAGCTGAGCGTGCGGCCCCTGCAACGGGGCAGACAAGATGTCGCCGATGATTACGAGGTGCTCCTCGATGACTTTCCCCATCTCGAGCTCATCCCCGTCTCGCGAGACATATTGCTGGATGCGGCGGCTTTGCGCGCGCGACAGCAGCTACGCACGCCGGATGCCATTCAGCTCGCCACTGGCCTCAGAGCCGGCGCAACTCTTGCGGTCACCCACGATAAACTCTGGCGGTCAGTGCCGCTGATCGAGACGGCGCTGCTGGCTGACTGGGCATGCTGACGCGTTGCGCGTCGCAGGCCAGCCGGTGCTCGAGAGCCTGCGCAGAAACCGCAGGATGCGGTCGTCGGCGGCCGGCGCAGCCGCACTCCGATAGGGACGTTCAGCACATCATCGAAGCGGCGCCGCTCGCGCGCCACCCCACCACAACGTCAGTGCCGCTGCCAACCGCCCTCGCTTGCTTCTTCCCCTCCCAAGCCGCATGTCAGGTTCGGCGGGCTATTTTTGCCAAGCATAGGCGGGCTCATTCTCGATAGCGCTTCAGCGCGAATGCAGCTGCACCCGTGCTGCTGCCGACAGGAAACGCAAATCCGCCAGGAATTCGATATCGCGCGCTCACCTGTGATGGGAAGTCGCCGGAGTCGCACAGCACGGTCCGTCACCGTGATCGCGGCTCCACTCTCGATGGCGCCCCCTACTTGCTCCCAGACTCGCTTTAGCAGCGAGGCCAGCGCTGGGCCACGCAGACCCTCTCGGCGCACTCGCACGACTGAGGGGCCGGCTGACCCGGAGACGCCGAGTATCGAATGGAAATCCGCATCGAGCGTGCAGACGACATAACCGTTGGCACGAGCAAATGCCAGTATTTGCTCATCGGGGGGCGGTGCTGAGGCCGCAGTCGAACACATGCACGGCATCCCAGCCGTCCGTAAGAAGCAGCTCGACGGTGGAGCGGGGAAGCCCCTGATCGAGCAGGACTCGAATCACGCCGTTTCCAGCAGAAGTATCTGATCGTCGAGATTGCGAGCGGCGAAGTCGAGAGCCTGGGCGACATCCTCATCCTCGAGCTCCGGATATTCCCTCCTGAGCTCACTCCGGTCCGGATACAAAGCCGCCGCCTCGACAACGCGTCGCACGGTCAGACGCATCCCGCGAATGCAGGGTTGCCCGTTCATGATTTCCGGGTTGATCGTTATTCGGTCCAGCTTTCGCGCCACGCGGATACTCCGATGCTCGTTCGCGGCCAAATGCCCGCTGGCCATGTACCGTTCGACACACCTGCCGGAACGGGATACCCAATGGCACCGCCCACCCAAGGAATTCTACGCGGGTACGCGCGCTTGAGCCTCATCAGGGGATGCCAAGGAGAACCCAGCCGTCGATTGGCGCCCCGGGCAAGTCTGCGGGTAACCCGACGGCCGAAACCGCCCACGCCATTGTTTCTAATGACTTTTTAGCCATGGTTCGATGCCTCTCCCGGACACCAAGAATTGTTTATTTTGAATAGATCAGTTCCTGAATGCGACTGTCTTCCGAGGTGCTCGATGGCGCTTCTGAGAATGACGGCGGCCGGGTGATTGCCGTTATGCTTCATCGGACCGCGGCGCCGTGATCCGACGATGCGCCCTGGCCAAATCAGGTCGATGAGTTGCATAGATAAGCGATCGCACTCGGACCGATTCCGCTGATCAAGCGCGCAGGATCGCGTGCGCCGCCTCCTCGAGCCCCTGGCGCCGCCGGCCGCCACGGCTCAGGAACCTGACAGCAGCTCCTCGAGGAGCGGCGCGGGCGTGCGGCGCGACGCGGTGATCGCGTAGAAATTCTCGAAGACCCCGGGCACGGTGCAATACCGCTGCAGACGGCCTTCGCGCAGCTCGTCCTGGACGACCACCTCCGGCAGGACGGTGATGGCCCCCGAGTCCCGGGCGAGCAGCCGCAGCATCGCCATGTCGTCGACCTCCGCGGCGATGTCGATGCGCAACCGGTGCTTCTCGCACCACAGATCGAACTGACTGCGGATGTCGCTGCTTTGACCCGGCAGCACGATCCGCGCCCGCGCGAGATCCGCCGGCACGCGCAGGCGTTTGCCGCGCGGGCGGGGCGGACCGACGAAACACACCGACTGACGGTCGATGCGCACGCACCGCCATGCCTTGCCCGCCTCCGCGATCACCGCCCGGTTGGAGAACACGACATCGAGGTTGTGAACCTGCAGCCTGCCGAGCAGCTCAGCGAGGCTGCCCGACTCCAGGCTCAAGCGCAGCCCGGGCTTGCCGAACAGCGGCCGCAGGAGATTCTCCAGAAAGTTTCGCGACAGCGTCGCGACCGCGCCGACGCGCAGCTGCCGCAGCGGCTGTC
>JAJYTX010000187.1 GCA_021792815.1 Pseudomonadota bacterium | reverse complement strand
ATCGCCAGCCATCGTCCCTCGCTGCTCGATCGAGCGCCTGCGTCGAGCGCGACAGCGCTTCAGAACTGCTGCGCTTGCCGCTAGGCGCATTGTTCTGTGTGCCGAGCAGCATGCGCGCTTCCGCAATAGCCTCCGGCAAGAACACCTGCACTTGGGATT
This sequence comes from Pseudomonadota bacterium, assembly GCA_021792815.1. The sequence goes on along the minus strand of JAJYTX010000187.1, from coordinate 5,985 downwards.
GGTCTCGCTCGACGGCCAGCTGCAGTTCTTCCTCATCTGCGGAGGTTACGTCTTCGGCCGGTGGGCTCTCCGGCAATGGAGGTGGCGGCTGGCTGTCATTGGCCCTGAGATTTTCGAGCAACAGATGCTGGTGGGCATCAAGATAGCGGGCCATCGATGTGGTATGGGCGTGACGCCTTCGTTGTTCCTCAAGCGGATAGAACGCATGCATGGGACGCATCCAGCGCGACCCCTCCGGCCCTGCTAGCGCGCACGAGGACGCGCCACGCGCGACGAAGACGGTCCGCACAAGTGTTTCAGAGCCGATCTACCGCATTTGGTGCAGTGGATCGGTGCCGACACACGCTGGAATACCTGGGAAAATCAAAGGCGGACACAAACGCGGACACAGCCCACATCGTTACCGCTCGTTTTTGATGGTCGGAGCGCCGAGATTCGAACTCGGGACCCCTTGCACCCCATGCAAGTGCGCTACCAGACTGCGCCACGCTCCGACGATTGAATTTTCGGCCGCTTGAGCGCGAGCGGGGATTTCTCGCGCGAAGGCTCATTCTACCCTCAATCTACGCTCCTGCGGGAGAGGTTGCAGGCGAGACGCCCGGCAGCGCGCTCTCCTTCAGCGCTTCAGGATCTTCAGCAGCTCCTCGAGCTCGACGCGCATCTGCTTGGCGATCTGGTGGCTCTGGAACACGTCCGTGCGCGCCTCCTCGCCCGTCAGGTGATTGCGCGCGCCGCCGATGGTGAAGCCCTGATCGTAGAGGAGGCTTCGGATCTGGCGGATGACGATCACGTCCTGGCGCTGGTAGTAGCGGCGGTTGCCGCGGCGCTTCACCGGCTTCAGCTGCGGGAATTCCTGCTCCCAGTAGCGCAGCACGTGCGGCTTGACGCCACACAGCTCGCTCACCTCGCCGATGGTGAAGTAGCGCTTGCCGGGGATGACCGGCAGCTCGGCGTTATTCTTGGGCTCCAACATACGCTTCGACCCGCGCCTTCAACTTCTGCCCCGGACGGAACGTCACCACTCGGCGAGCGGTGATTGGGATCTCCTCTCCGGTCTTGGGGTTTCGGCCGGGCCGCGGACTCTTGTCCCTCAAGTCGAAATTACCGAAGCCGGAAAGCTTGACCTGCTCACCGCTCGAGAGCGCCGTACGCACTTCCTCGAAGAACAAGTCCACCAGCTCCCTCGCTTCCCGCTTGTTCAACCCCAGCTGGTTGAACAGCGCCTCGGCCATCTCCGCTTTCGTCAAAGCCATTTGCTTATTCTCGAATGCTTGCGCCCAAGCTGGCACGCAAATCGGCCACCACCGCAGCGACGAGGCTAGCCACGTCATCATCTGTAAGGGTGCGAGAAATATCTTGAAAAATCAAGCCCAAAGCAATGCTTTTTCGACCTGCTTCGATGCCTGGGCCTCGATACACGTCGAAAACGCGAAGGTCGCGCAGAAGGCTTGAAGCCGACAAGGTTACTCGTTCGGCGAGGCGACTTAAAGGCACAGATTCGTCCACCACCACGGCCAGGTCCCTGCGCACGTGCGGCAGGCGGGAAATCTCCCGATACGCGGGCCTTACCACCGTCAGCGCCGCCACGTCGAGCTCGAACAGAACCGGGGTGTGGACTGAATCCAATTCTTTCACCAGCGAGGGATGCAGCTCTCCCAGCCAGCCGACGGGACGGCCTTCGCGCAGCACTCGCGCCGTCCTGCCTGGATGCAGGCACGAGAGCGTGGCCGGCTCGAAGCGGAAGGCACAACCGGCGCCAAGGGAGGCAAAAAGTGCCTCGAGATCGCCTTTCACATCGAAGAAGTCGGCCGGCGCGCGCAACTCGCGCGGCAGCCCCCACTGCTCCGGCACGCGCAGCCCGCAGGCCACTCCCGAGAGCGTATCGAGCTCGCGCGTCCCCTCTGCGGTATGCTCGAATCGTATGCCGTGCTCGATCAGCCGGATCCGCTCCTGCTGGCGGCGCTGATTGTCGAGTGTCGCCTTGATGAGACCCGGCCACAGCGACACCCGCATGACCGACAGATCGCTTGCGATGGGATTGGCGAGCGGGAGAGCGTGACTGTCGGGAAACAGCCGCGACTGCAGCAGCGGATCGACGAAGGCGTAGGTCACCGCCTCCTGATAGCCGCGCATGGCAAGCGCCTCGAGCAGACCCTGCTCGGAGGCAAGCGACTCGGGCAGGCTGCGAAATTGCTCAACCGCCGCGGCCTCGCTTTCCGTGATCGCCTCGTACCCGATGATGCGGGCCACTTCCTCGATCAGATCGGCCTCGATGGCGATATCGAACCGGTGCGGCGGCGGACTCACACGCCAGCCCTCGCAGGCCGGCTCCACCCGCATCTGAAGTCCCTCGAGGACCGCCTGCACCCGCGCGTCCTCGAAACCGGTGCCGAGCAGCCGGGCCAGTTGCCTGCGTCGCAGCAGCACCGCGGGCCGCACCGGCAGGTGCTCATCGCAGCGCGCGACGGCGACGGGTCCCGCCCGGCCGCCGGCAATCGACAGCAACAGCGCGAGCGAGCGCGCCATCGCGCGCTCCTGCTGCGAGGGGTCCACTCCCCGCTCGAAGCGTTGGCTGGCATCCGTCGCCAAACCCCAGCGCAAGGCGCGTCCCATGACCGCATCGGGAGAAAAATACGCCACTTCCAGGAACACGTCCGTGGTGTCGGCACCGACAGCGGTGCGTTCGCCGCCCATGATGCCGGCGATACCCACGGGCCCTGAGCGATCCGTGATCAACAGCACATCCGGCTGCAACTCAACGGATTTTCCATCGAGCAGCGTGATTGTCTCGCCGGCCCGGGCCAGGCGGACGTGGATCTGCCCATCCAGCCTCGCCAGATCGTAGGCATGCATGGGCTGGCCGAGCTCGAGCATCACGTAGTTGGTGACATCGACCACCGGGCTGATGGAGCGCAGGCCGGCGCGCCGCAACCGCTCGCGCATCCAAAGCGGGGTTGCCGCTCTGTTGTCGACCCCGCGAATCACGCAGCCGGCAAACTTCGGACAGCCCGCAGGCGCATCCAGGGACACCGCGAACGTGTCGGCGAGGGCCGCAACCGCGGGCCGGCGCTCGGGCCCGGTGAGCTTGCCGCCGCAGATCGCCGCCACCTCGCGCGCGATGCCGATCACCGACATCGCATCGCCCCGGTTGGGCGTGATGTTGAGATCGAGAACCGTATCGTCGAGCTGCAGGTAGTCACGAACTGGATGGCCCACGGGCGCATCCGCGGACAGCTCCAGGATGCCGCTCGAGGCGTCGCCGAGCCCGAGCTCCTTGGCCGAGCACAGCATGCCCATGGACTCCACGCCCCTCAGCCTCGCCGCCTTGATGTCGAGATCGCCGGGGAGCCTCGCACCGACCGTGGCGAGCGCGCTCCTCAAGCCCGCGCGGGCGTTCGGCGCCCCGCACACGATCTGCAGCGGCTCGCCCCGCCCGGCCGCGACCCGGCACACCTTGAGCTTGTCGGCCTGGGGATGCTTCTCGGCCGAGAGGATCTCCGCCACCACCACGCCCGAGAAGGGCGGCGCGGCCGGCGCGAGCGACTCGAGCTCGAGGCCCGCCATCGTGAGGCGCTCGCCGAGCTCGGACGCCGCCCAGGGGACCGCAATCCAGTCCGTGAGCCAGGAATAGGGCAGCTTCATGGTCCGAGCGTCCGGAACTGCTCGAGAAAGCGCAGTTCGCTCTCGAAGAACAGGCGCAGATCGTTCACCCCATAGCGCAGCATCGCCAGCCGATCGATCCCCATGCCGAAGGCGTAGCCGGTGTGGCACTCGGCATCGACGCCGCTCGCCATGAGCACATTGGGATGCACCATGCCGCAGCCGGCGATCTCGAGCCACCCGGTCTGCTTGCAGGTCCGGCAGCCCTTGCCGTCACAGAAGACGCACGACATGTCCACTTCGGCCGAGGGCTCGGTGAAGGGGAAGTACGAGGGCCGCAGACGCATCGCCAGGTCCTTCTCGAAGAACGCCTGCAGGAACCCGTGCAGCACCGCCTTCATGTTCGCGAAGCTCACGCTCTCACCGACCTTCAGCCCCTCGAGCTGATGAAACATCGGCGAGTGCGTCATGTCCGAGTCGCATCGATACACGCGCCCAGGGGCCACGATGGCGATCGGGGCGCCATGGCTCAGCATGGCGCGGATCTGCACCGGGGAGGTGTGGGTGCGAAGCAGCCTTCCGTCCGGGAAATAGAACGTGTCGTGCATCGCCCGCGCCGGATGGTTGGGCGGAAAATTGAGCGCTTCGAAATTGTGAAAATCGTCCTCGATTTCCGGGCCGGTGGCCACATCGAAGCCGGCGCGGCGGAACAGCGTCTCGATCCGCAGCCTCGCCTTGGTGACCGGGTGCAGCCCTCCTCTTCCCTCGCCCCGCCCGGGCAGCGTCACATCGATCCGGCCGGCGGCGAGCGCGCGCTCGATGTCGGCGCGGGTGAGCGCATCGCGGCGGGCCTCGATGGCCGCCTGCAGGCGCTCCTTGGCCTCGTTGATCCTCTGGCCGGCTGCCGGCCGCTCGGCGGCCGCCAGCGCCCCCAGGGATTTCAGCTGCTCGGTAAGCGCGCCCTTTTTGCCGAGCCAGCGCACGCGCGCCTCATCGAGCCCTGCAAGGGTGGCGCAGGCGACCACCTCGCCGAGCGCCTGCGTCACGAGTGACTCGAGGTCCTGCACGCCGCAAGGCCCGCCTTGGGATCAGGCAGCGCCGAGTGCGGCTTTGGCCTGCTCGGCGATCACGCCGAACGCGTTGATATCGTGCACGGCGAGATCGGCCAGCACCTTGCGGTCGATGTCGACGCCGGCCTTGGTGAGGCCGTTGATCATGCGGCTGTAGGAGAGCCCGTAGCCGCGCGCCGCGGCGTTGATGCGCGCGATCCACAGCGCCCGGAACTGACGCTTCTTCTGCCGCCGGTCGCGGTACGCGTACTGTCCGGCCTTGATCACGGCCTGTTTGGCCGTCCGATAGACCTTGCGCCGGGCGTTGTAGTAGCCCTTGGCCTTGCCCAGAACTTTCTTGTGACGGCGCCCGGCCGTCACGCCACGTTTGACTCTTGCCATGTGTTATCTCGCCCGAACTTATTTGTGGTGGGGAAGGAGCTGGACGAGACGACCGACGTCCGTCTCGTGCACGAGGCTCGTTCCGCCGGAGCGAGCATGGCGCTTGACCTTGCGGTCCTTGTGGCCGAGGTTGTGGCGGCGTTTGGAGGCGTACCGCTTGAAGCCCTTCGCCGTCTTGCGAAAGCGCTTGGCCGCGGCCCGGTTGGTTTTCAACTTAGGCATGACAAAACTCCTCGACTGTTACTGATAGCCCGGTCGCAACCCGCCCTCGGAGCGGGTGCTACGGGCGAACGACCCGGCCGCCTTCCATAGGCGGCTCGATCGTCACTTCTTCTTCGGAGCGAACACCATGATCATCTGACGACCCTCCATGAGCGGGTTTTGCTCGACCACGCTGTGGGGAGCGAGGTCGGTGGCAACCCGATCGAGGAGCTTGCGCCCGATGTCCTGGTGCACCATCTCCCGGCCGCGGAACCGCAAGGTCACCTTGGCCTTGTCGCCCTCGGTGAGGAAGCGGATGAGGTTACGCAGCTTGATCTGGTAATCCGCCTCCCCGGTGCCGGGACGAAACTTCACCTCCTTGACCTGGATCTGTTTCTGCTTGCGCTTCGCCGAGTGGGCCTTCTTGTTCTGCTCGAACAAGAACTTGCCGTAGTCCATGATGCGCACGACCGGCGGCTCCGCCGTCGGCGAGACCTCCACCAGATCGAGCTCCGAGGACGATGCCATCTGCAACGCCTCGGCACGGGACATCACACCGGCCTGCGATCCGTCGGCCGCGATCACGCGCAGTTGCGGCGCGAGGATCTCCTCGTTGCGCCGGACCCGCTTGGTTACACTGGCTATGCGTCAATCCTCCACAGTACGGCGCCCACGGCTGTCGAGCTCGATGCGGAGGCGTTCGGCGAACGTCTCCGGGGTCATCGTGCCGAGA
>JAJYTX010000186.1 GCA_021792815.1 Pseudomonadota bacterium | reverse complement strand
CCTGAATCTGCTCAGCCTCGCCACCGGCGAGGCCTTCGCGAACCTCAACTGCCTGATCCACCGCCGGCAGGTGGTGCGGGAGTTCGATGCCGCCGGAATCGCGTGGTACCGGGCGGTGTGAGCGCAATGCCCCTCGAGGCCTGCGCTGCGCGTCCGAACGCGGCATGGGGGGAAGGGGTGCCCGTCGACGACCGCTGCCCTTCCTCCTCTGAAGCTAAACTTTGCAGCCTACCTTTGCAGTTTACCTTCTGATCTGCTAAGGTCCTGCGCGATGGATCAGTCGGGCAGCTCTCCCCACGCGCGCGTCGCGGCCATGGCGGCCGACCTGCGCGTTTTGATCGGCAAGCTGCAGCGGCGCCTGCGCGAGGAAGGGTCTCTGGGTGACTTCACCGGGTCACAGCTGCAGGTGGTCAGCCGCCTGGAGCGGGACGGCCCGGCGACGGTGAGTGCACTTGCCCTGGCAGAGGGCATCCGTCCGCAATCGATGGGCGCAACCGTGTCGGCGTTGAAGGCGGCGGGTCTGATCAGCGGTACGGCCGATCCTCACGACGGACGACAGACCCTCCTGTCGCTGACCGCGGCCTGCCGGGAATCGATCAGGACGGCCCGGGCGGCCCGCGAGGACTGGCTGATGCGCGCGATCCGCACCCGGCTCGACCCGGAGGAACACGAAAAGCTCGCAGCCGCCATCGAACTTCTCGAGCGACTGATCGGCCCCGAGCCGACCGGCGGCGGCCCCGGACGGTCGCCCTGACCGCCCGGCCAGGCTCACTCTCCAACACCATGGACGTTTCGGCACCCTCCCCGCGCTACAAATGGGTCGCGCTTTCCAATACCACCATCGCGGTCCTGCTGGCGACCATCGACTCCTCGATCATGCTGATCGCGATGCCGCAGATCTTCCACGGCATCCGGCTCAATCCGCTCGAGCCGCATAACACGCTGTATCTGCTGTGGATGATTCTGGGCTATCAGGTCGTCACCAGCGTCCTGGTGGTGAGTCTCGGGCGCCTCGGCGACATGTTCGGGCGCGTGAGGATGTACAACCTCGGGTTCATCGTCTACACCGTGGCGTCGCTGGCATTGACCCTCGATCCGGATACCGGACGGGCCGGAGCACTGTGGCTGGTGGTCGGACGGATCGTTCAGGGCATCGGCGCGGCCTTCCTCGTCGCCAACTCGGGCGCCATCCTGACGGACGCCTTTCCCGCCGATCAGCGCGGCCTCGCCCTGGGGATCAACAATGTCGCCGGCATCAGCGGCAATTTCCTCGGCCTCGTCCTCGGCGGGGTGCTCGCCGCGATCCACTGGCGGCTGATCTTCCTGGTGTCGGTCCCATTCGGGCTCTTTGGAACGGTCTGGTCGTACCTGAAGCTGAGGGAAATCGGCCATCGCGAGTCCACCCCGATCGACTGGGGGGGCAACCTCACCTTCGCGACCGGGCTCACGCTGATCATGATCGGCATCACCTGCGGCATCCAGCCGGCGAACGGCCACGCCATGGGTTGGTCGAGCGCGCTGGTTCTCTCGCTGCTTGCGACCGGTGCGGCGTTGATGGTGGCCTTCGCCGTGATCGAAGCGCGGGCGCGCGCGCCGATGTTCCGGCTGCCGCTGTTTCGAATCCGGGCATTCACTTTCGGCACGCTGTCCACGTTTCTCTCGGCCATCGGCCGCGGCGGCTTGATGTTCATGCTGATCATCTGGCTGCAGGGCGTATGGCTGCCGCTGCATGGCTACAGCTTCGAGGAAACGCCGCTCTGGGCCGGCATCTTCATGCTGCCGCTCAGCCTCGGGTTCCTGATCGCGGGTCCCCTCTCGGGCGTGCTCTCCGACCGACTGGGCGCGCGCTACTTCGCCACGGGAGGAATGATCGGAGCCGCCGCCAGCCTGTTGCTCCTGATGCTGCTGCCGATCGACTTCCGTTATGGCCTGTTCGCCGCGATTCTGCTGTTCTCCGGAGTGTCCATGGGCGCCTTCGCGGCACCCAACCGGGCGGCCGTCATGAACAGTCTGCCCGCCCGCGACCGGGGCGCGGGCAGCGGCATGAACGCCACCTTTCAGAATTCCGCCCAGGTGCTCTCGATCGGGATCTTCTTCTCGCTCATGATTGCCGGTCTTTCGACCACCCTGTCGACGACGCTGAAGCAGGGCTTGATGCGCCATGGAGTCTCCGCGGCCGTGGCCGCTCATGTCGCTTCCCTGCCACCGGTCTCGGTGCTGTTCGCCGCATTCCTGGGCTACAACCCGCTGCGGACATTGCTCGGCCCCGGTGTTCTGTCACATCTATCGGCCGCCAACCGCGCAGCCCTGACCGGGCACGCGTTCTTTCCCGAACTCATCGCCCCGCCCTTTCACGCCGGCCTCACCGCCGCCTTCACTTTCGCGACTGCGGCATGCCTGATCGCGGCAGCCGCTTCCTGGTCGCGCGGCTCGCGGTACGTGCACGAGGAGCGGATCGAACGGGCACCGAGAGGCGAATCACCCCCGTCACTCCCCCCATCGGCTGAAGCACGGCCTCACGTGGAGCGGGCCGCCGATTGACGGGATGCCCGCCACGTCGGACGGGATCTGCCGCCGGACGAGCCCTCTTTCCCCGTGGCCGGTCACGCATGGTTCCACCCGCCGCGTGCGCTCGGATCGCGGCGCGCCGAATACCCGCTCGGGGCGCCAGGACATCCCGCCCGCCGGCCCGGGCGCCCGACACCTTCACCGGATACGCGGCCGACTCCCTTGCCGGGTCGGGGCTGCCCGCAGGGCTGAGGGCGGCTGATCGATTCTACGTATACGCGTGCGGCCCCCGAGGGAGCACAATGCCGCCCGACGCCATTTGAGCGGAGGGCCTCATGAGGTATTCCATCCTGGTCAATGGCATACGGCGCAGCATCGAGGCCGCTCCGGACACCCCCCTGCTCTGGGTGCTGCGCGATGAGCTGCACCTCAGCGGCACCAAGTACGGCTGCGGAATCGCGCTGTGCGGCGCGTGCACCGTCCACCTGAACGGAGCTCCTGCGCGCGCGTGCGTGACACCGATCTCGAGCGTCGGTGATGCGCCGGTCGTCACCATCGAGGGGATCGGCGCGAGTGAATGGGGCCGCAAGGTCCGAGACGCGTGGCTCGCCCTCGACGTCATGCAGTGTGGTTACTGCCAGGCCGGGCAGGTCATGACGGCCACGGCGCTGCTGGCGCATAACCCGGCACCCAGCGATCAGGACATCGACCAGGCGATGAGCGGCAATATCTGCCGCTGCTGCACCTACCCTAGGATTCGCGCGGCGATCAAGCGGGCCGCCGGCCTGCCGACCGCCGACACACGGGACCTGCCGTCATGACCGGCGGGAACCGCGCGCGGGGAGCGCAGACGCAGAACCCGTCGGCACCGCGGCTCTCGCGCCGCGCCTTTCTCGCCGCAGGTCTGGCTGCGGGCGGGGGCCTTCTGTTGACGCTGCGGTTCGCGCGCAGCGCGCAGGCGGACAACGCACTGATCGCGGCATACATCCGTATCGCCCCGGATGGCATCGTCACGATTGTCGCCAAGAATCCCGAGCTCGGCCAGGGGATGAAGACCACCCTGCCGATGCTGATCGCCGATGAGCTGGACGTCGAATGGAAGAACGTGCGTGTCGAGCAGGCGATGCTCGACCCGATCTACGGTCCCCAGTTCGTCGGCGGCAGTCTCGGCACGCCGCTCAACTGGATTCCGATGCAACGCATCGGGGCCGCGGCCCGGCAGATGCTCATCACCGCCGCCGCGCACACCTGGGGCGTCCCGATCGCACAGTGCGAGGCCCACGCAGGGGTGGTCCGGCACCGCTCCAGCGGCCGGTCCCTGCGCTACGGTGAGCTCGCGGCCCAAGCCGCGGCGCTGCCGGCTCCGGACCTCGGTTCCGTCGCGCTCAAGCACCCCGAGCAGTACACCATCATCGGCCGGTTCACAGGTGGCGTCGACAGCCCGCGTGTGCTCGCCGGCGAACCGCTGTTCGGTATCGACGTGACCCTGCCGCAGATGAGTTATGCCGTATATGAGAAGTCACCGGTATTCGGTAGCCGTGTACTGCACGCCAACATCGACGAGATCAGGGCGCTGCCCGGCATTCGCGACGCCTTCATCGTGCACGGCACGCAGGCCGACGCCGCGATCAAAATGGGACTGGTCGATGGCGTGGCGATCGTCGCCGACAGATGGTGGGATGCCCAGCAGGCGCGCAGACGGCTGCGCATCGCATGGGCACCGCAGGACGTCTCCGGACAGAGCAGTCCGGAGTTTCAGCGCCGGGCCGGGCAACTGGCCCGGTCCGCGCCACAGTCGATTCTCCGTCGCGACGGTGACGTCGACACGGCGTTGGCACGCGCTGCGAAGGTCTTGGAAGCCGCCTACTCCTATCCGTTCCTCGCCCACGCGACCCTCGAGCCACAGAACTGCACTGCGCACTTCCACGGCGGCGGCCTCGAGATCTGGGCGCCCACGCAGGCGCCCCGCGCCGGCGCGGAACTGGTCGCTCGAACGCTCGGCATCGATCCCGGCAGAATCCGCGTCCACATGACGCGGGCCGGCGGTGGCTTCGGGCGGCGGGCGGACAACGATTACATGGTCGAGGCCGCCATGATCGCCAGCCGCGCCGGCCGCCCGGTGAAGCTGCTCTGGGACCGATCGCAGGACATCCGGCACGATGCCTACCGGCCGGCGGGATTTCATTATTTCAAGGCGGGGCTCGACGCATCAGGCCGACCGATCGCCTTGCGGGATCATTTCGTCACCTTCGGCCGCAACGGACACGTCGCCGCCACCGCCGACCTGCCACCCGATCACTTCCCGGCCGGTTATATTCCGAACCTGGAATATGGTCAGTCGCTGATTCAGTTGAATGCACCCACCGGTTCGATGCGCAATCCGGGCGGCAACGCCCTCGCGTTCGCCTTCGAATCCTTCCTCGACGAACTGGCGCATGCCGGCGGCCGCGACCCGCTCGCACTGCGGCTCGATCTGTACGGTCCGCCGCGCGTGCTCGCCCCGCCGGCTCCGCGGTTCGGGCTGAGGATTCCGCCGTTCGACACCGGCCGGGTACGAGGCGTACTCGAGCTGGTCGCACAAAAGGCCGGCTGGCAGCGCCGCACTGCACTGCCGGCGGGGGTCGGCATGGGACTCGCCTTCTATTACAGCCATTTCGGTTACGTTGCCGAGGTCGTCAAGGCGAGCGTCAATCCCGACGGGACACCCAAAGTGCACAGGATCTGGGCGGCAATCGATATCGGCCGCCAGATCATCAATCCCGCCGGCGCCTACAATCAGGCACAGGGCGCGATTCTCGACGGACTGGGACAGGCGCTGCACATGGCGGTCACGCTGGAGAACGGTCGCATCGTGCAGGGCAATCTCGACACGTATCGACTGCTGCGCATGCGCGAGGCGCCTCCGGTCGAGGTGTATTTCCTGCGCAGCAACAACGATCCGACCGGCCTCGGCGAACCCCCGCTGCCGCCCGTCCTGCCGGCACTGTGCAACGCGCTGTTCGCCGCCTCGGGCCGGCGCATCCGCACGCTGCCCATCGCACCGCAGGTGTTGCGGGGCAACGCCGCCTGAACGCAGCCCGCACCAAGCCACACCCCCGCACTCAGCGCCGTTCGCCGGCCCAGGTCACCGTCGACATGCCAATCTGGTCGCGCACGGCATGGGGGAACTGCAACCTGACCGATTCACTACAGTCACCGAACGCGCCCCACCAGACATTGGCTGCAACGCCCGGTGATCCCGCTGCCGGGCGTGACCCGAGTCACTGGCGCCCGTTCTACACCCGCTCCGCAACGGCGCCGTACCCGCTGCCGGCCACACCCGGGCAGCAATTGAAGCTGCTCCGATGCGCCGTCGAACTGTCCCGGTAGTGCTGCAATACACCGTTCGTCCATGCATTTCACTGACGCAGCGTCTCTCAGCGCTTTGGACTCAATTTGAAGAGCTTGAGGGCGTTGTCCCGTCCAATCTGGCGCTTTTCGGCCTCACCGATCACCGCGGTCGCATCGAACCAACTCGCCGCATCCTCCATGGTCTCGAAGGGGTAATCCGCACTGAAATACACCCTGTCTGGTCCCATCACCTCGAGCGTGCACCGGAATGCCGGATCGTTGAAGTTTCCGCTGGTGGTGAGGTGAAAATTCTGGC
>JAJYTX010000185.1 GCA_021792815.1 Pseudomonadota bacterium | reverse complement strand
AGTGCGGCCGCGCTTGAAGTGCGCATGGCCGATCTCCATCGATTCCACGATGCCGTCGAGGATCAACGCCGTGCCGAGGCCGGTGCCGAGCCCGAGGAACAGCATCCGTCCGCCCTCGTAACTGCCGAGCGCCTGCATGGTGGCGTCGTTGACCACCCGGACAGGCCGGCCCAGGGTCTTGGCGAAGTCATACCGCACCCAACCGGATCCGAGGTTGTGCGGTTCGCCGATGATGCGCCCGCGAATCACCGGGCCCGGATAGCCGATCGAGACCGCCTCGTAGGGCAGGTCCTTGGCCAGTCGGCGCACCTGTCGCGCCATGGTGGCCGCCGTCATGTCCGGACCCGACTCGAACCGCCGGATCTCACCATCGGGCCCCATGCGGAATTTGACATGAGATCCTCCGACGTCGATTACCAGGATACGTCCTTCGGAGGGCCGGGCCGGCGAGCGGCGACTGGAAGCATTACGGGAAGCCATAGACTCATTATGACCCGAATCGGGTCTGGCGCCCATAGCGATGGAATTGACGCGCCACCTGCCGGGGTCTGCTTAAGTCATTGAAAAATATTGGATTTGATATCCTGGTGGGCCGCCGAACTCAGTGGCCGTGCGGTCGGGCTTTCCAGGCCGTAAAATTCCGCTCTCTCCATCCCCGAGCGCCATGCCCCGTCACTACTACATCAAGACCTTCGGCTGCCAGATGAACGAGTACGATTCCGCCCGCATGGCGGACGTACTGTGCACGGGGCTCGGTCTGTCCCCTACCGACGACCCGGCCGAGGCGGACGTGCTGCTCATGAACACCTGCTCGGTGCGCGAGAAAGCGCAGGAGAAAGTGTTTTCCCTGCTGGGGGAGTGGCGGCGGTTCAAGACGCAACGCCCACACGTGCTGATTGGCGTGGGAGGCTGCGTGGCCAGCCAGGAGGGCGAGGCCATCACCGCGCGCGCGCCGTTCGTCGATCTGGTGTTCGGTCCCCAGACGCTGCATCGGCTGCCCGAAATGATCGAGCAGCTCGGCCGCACCGGCCGCTCCCAGGTGGACGTCAGCTTCCCGGAGATCGAGAAGTTCGACCACCTGCCCGCGCCGCGCGTCGAAGGCGCCAGCGCTTTCGTGTCCGTCATGGAAGGCTGCAGCAAGTACTGCAGCTTCTGCATTGTCCCTTACACCCGCGGGGAGGAAGTCAGCCGTCCGTTCGACTCCGTGCTCGGGGAAGTCCGTCAGCTCGCCGCCCAGGGTGTCCGGGAGATCACGCTTCTCGGCCAGAACGTCAACGCCTACGCCGGAGAGATGTCGGACGGGGCAGTGGTGGATCTCGCCACGCTCATCCATCACGTGGCGGCGCTTCCGCAGATCGAACGCATCCGCTTCACCACCTCTCATCCGGTGGAGTTTGACGACAGTCTGATCGAAGCGTTCGCCGAGGTGCCCAAGCTTGCCCATCACCTGCACCTCGCCGTGCAGAGCGGCTCGGACCGCATGCTCTCGCTGATGAAGCGCGGCTATACCTCGCTCGAATTCAAGGACAAGGTGCGCAGGTTGCGTGCCGTGCGGCCCGGGATCAGCATTTCCTCCGACATCATCGTCGGCTTTCCCGGGGAGAGCGAGCGTGATTTCGAGGCGACGCTTGCGCTGGTGCGCGACGTCGGGTTCGATCAGTCCTTCAGCTTCATCTATAGTCGCCGTCCCGGTACGCCCGCCGCCTCACTGCCGGACGACACCCCTCACGACGTCAAACAGGCGCGCCTCGCGCGGCTGCAGGCCCAGCTCGACAGCCAGGCTCGCGCCATCAGCGAGGGCATGGTGGGCAGCGTGCAGCGCGTACTGATCGAGCGTCCCGCCCGAAAAGACGCGCGGGAACTCGCCGGGCGCACCGAGAACAACCGGTGGATCAATTTCGCCGGTCCGACCGAGCTCATCGGGCGCTTCGTCGAGGTTGCAGTGACCGCGGCACTGCCCCACAGCCTGCGCGGACGCCTGTGCCAGTAGCCCTGCCCGACGCATCGCGCGAGTTCGCCCTGGGACCGGCGGACAACGCACGGCTGGCGAATCTGTGCGGTCCGTTGGATGAGAATCTGCGGCTGCTCGAAGCGCGGCTCGATGTGGAGATCCGACGGCGCGGGGACAGCTTCCGGGTGCTCGGCGCGCGAGCTGGCAGCGCCGAGGAAACTCTGCGCGAACTGTTCGCGCTCGCCAAGGACGAAGAGGTGACGCCCGAGCGCGTGCACTTGGCGCTGCGCGAGCGAGAGTCCGGCCAGGCGCATGGCGAGCCGTCCGAGGACCTTGGCATCCGGCTGCCCAGGGGCGGGTTGCGGGCGCGCGGCCACCACCAGCGCCAGTACCTCGCGAACATCCGCGGCACTGATCTGACTTTCGGTATCGGCCCGGCCGGCACCGGCAAGACCTATCTCGCCGTCGCCTGCGCCGTGGAGGCGCTGCAGGCCGAGGCCATCCGGCGCGTCGTGCTGGTCCGGCCCGCCGTGGAGGCCGGAGAGCGCCTCGGGTTCCTGCCGGGCGACCTCACTCAGAAGGTCGATCCGTATCTGCGGCCCATGTACGATGCCCTGTACGAAATGCTCGGCTTCGACCGGGTCTCGCGCTTCATCGAGCGCAACGTCATCGAAGTGGCGCCGCTTGCCTTCATGCGCGGACGCTCTCTCAACGACTCGTTCATCATTCTCGATGAGGCGCAGAACACCACCATCGAACAGATGAAGATGTTCCTCACCCGCATCGGCTTTGGCTCCAAGGCCGTCGTGACCGGCGATATCACCCAGACGGACCTGCCGGCCGGACGCCAGTCCGGGCTGAGTCACGTGATCGACGTATTGCGCGGTGTCGAGGGCGTGGCGTTCACCTTCTTCGACGCCCGCGATGTAGTGCGCCATCCGCTCGTGCAGCGCATCGTGCAGGCTTATGAGTCGCGTACCGCGACGCAGAGCAAGCGGGAGCCCTCGTGATGCGCGGCGGCATCGGAACCGTGAAGTCTGCGAGTGCGCCAAGCCTCCCGCAAGTCGACGTTCAACGATGTGTGCGCGGCTGGGCTCCGCGTACCGGCGAGATCGTACTCTGGGCCGGCAGCGCGCTCGGACGCCGTGCTGCGCGCGCCGAACTCGGCGTGCGCGTCGTTGGGCCGGCCGAGAGCCGTCGGCTCAACTGTCGTTACCGTGGTAAGGACACACCGACCAACGTTCTGTCGTTTCCGGCGCAGTGGCCCGGCGTGATCGACACCGTTCCGAGACCGCTCGGGGATCTGGTCATCTGTGCGCAGGTGGTGCGGGCCGAAGCGCGTGAACAGGGCAAGGCGCTGCGGGCCCATTGGGCCCACCTGGTGGTGCACGGGGCGCTGCATCTGATCGGCTATGACCACCAGCGCGAACCGGACGCCCATCGCATGGAGCGGCGCGAGATCCGGGTGCTGCGCGGGCTCGGCTTCGCCAATCCCTACCGGAGCCGCTGATGCGCCAGCCCCAGGACACGCGGCGGTGGCTGAAGCGGCTGTGGCGGGCTTTTGCAGCCGAGCCGCGCAACCGCCAGGACCTGATGCGCCTGCTGCGCGAGGCGCGCGCCCGCGGCCTGTTCGAGGCCGATGCGCTGACGATGATCGAGGGTGTGCTGGCGGTCTCTGATCTGCATGCGCGCGATGTCATGGTGCCACGCGCCCAGATGGTCTACCTGCGGCGCGACGACCCGGTGACCCGGATCCTGCCGACCGTGGTGGAGTCCGGACACTCCCGCTTCCCCGTCATGGACGAAGACCGCGACGACATCGTGGGGATATTGCTCGCCAAGGACCTGTTGCGACTCTGCGGCCACCACGAGGAGCAGCGGTTCGACATCCGCGAGTTCATGCGTCCGGCGGTGTTCGTACCGGAGTCCAAGCGCCTCGACGTACTGCTCAAGGAATTCCGCGGCAACCGCCAGCATATGGCCATCGTGGTCGACGAGTACGGTGGTGTGGCGGGGCTGATCACCATCGAGGACGTGATCGAGCAGATCGTGGGCGAGATCGACGATGAGTTCGACGTCGATGAGGACCAGAATATCCGCCGGGAGACCGACCGCCAGTACCTGATGCGCGGGGTCACGCGCATCGAGGAGTTCAACGAGTACTTCGGTGCCCACTTCTCCGAGGAACAGGGCTACGAGACCATCGCGGGTCTGCTGATGCGACAGTTCGGCCGGCTGCCCCGGCGCGGCGAGTCGCTCACGCTCGAGGGGTTCGAGTTCCGCATCATGCGGGCCGACCGGCGCCGGATCGATGCACTGCGCGTCGTGATCCCGGCCGGCACGCCGGCGCCGCGCAACATGGAGCCGGCCGCTTGAGCGTCCAGCCTTCCGAGGACATCCCGGCCACCCTTACCCGCTCGCGTGCCGCACAGGCAGGCACGCGCGGCGTGGCGTTCGCGCGCCGCGCCTGGATGCGCCCGGTGCTCGCGCTGGGCTGTGGCGCGCTGCTCGCCTGCGCCTTCGCGCCCCAGCAGTGGTGGCCTCTCGCGCTGATCAGCCCGGCGGTGCTGATCGGCCTGTGGGACCGTGCCAGTCCGCGACAGGCGGCGTGGCTCGGGTTCTGGTTCGGTTTCGGCATGTTTGCCGCCGGCACCTACTGGCTGTACATCAGCATTCACCTGGTCGCGCCGCTGTGGTTGACCGCGGCGTTGATGCTGGCGCTGATCGGCCTGATGGCCGCCTATCATGCGCTCAGCGGCTACCTGGTGGTGCGGCTGTTTCCCGCGGGCGCGGTGCGCTGGCTGCTCGGTGCCCCCGCGATCTGGCTGCTCGTCGAGTGGCTGCGCGGCTGGCTGTTCTCGGGCTTTCCGTGGCTTTCGCTCGGCTACACTCAGACCGATACGGCGCTGGCCCATCTGGCGCCGATCTGGGGCGTCTACGGCATCAGCCTCGTCCTGGTCTCGGGCGCCGGTGCTCTGGTGGCGCTGGTGCGTGGGACCACCCGGGTGCGGCTGCTCGGCGCTGCGGTGCTCATCGGGCCGTGGCTGGCCGCGGCCGGTATCGGTGGCATCGCCTGGACGCACCCCGAGGGGCCGCCGGTCTCCGTGGCCATCGTGCAGGGCGACATTCCCCAGCAGGACAAGTGGCAGGCCGGCCAGTCCGAGCGGATTCTCGCGCGCTACCGGCGGCTCACGGAATCGGCGTTCGGCGCCCGACTGATCGTCTGGCCGGAATCCTCGCTGCCCGATCTGGTCAACAACCTGCTGCCTTACGTCGGGCAGCTGGATCGCGCCGCGCGCCTTCACGGCTCCTCGCTGGTGCTCGGGGTGCTGCGCGAATCCGCATCGGGGCAGTACTACAACTCGATTCTCGCGCTGGGCGAGCGGCCCGGCTGGTACGACAAGGATCACCTGGTGCCGTTCGTCGAGTTCATTCCGCTGCCGCGCTTCGTGCGCCGCTGGCTGGCGCGGATGAACCTGCCGTCCTCGAGCTTTACCCGCGGCGGCGTCCACCAGAAGCCGCTGTCGGTGGCCGGACTGCAGCTTGGGCCCACGGTGTGCTACGAGGTCGCCTACGGCGGCTATATGTTGCGCATGCTGCCGAAGGCGAATGCGTTGGTGAATGTCACCGACGACGCCTGGTTCGGCAACAGCTCGGCGCGCTATCAGCAGTTTCAGATGGCGCGCATGCGGACCCAGGAAGAAGGCCGGTACATGGTCGTCGCGACCGACAACGGGGTGTCGGCGGTGATCGGGCCGCAGGGCCAGGTGCTGGCGGAGGCGCCCATCATGCAGCCGGCCGTGCTGCGCTCGGCTGTTGTGCCCATGATCGGAATGACGCCTTTCGCCCGCGTGGGCAACGGCCTTGCGGTCGGACTCGCGGGCGCGGGGCTCGCTGCGGCGCTCGCGATGGTGCGGCGGCGGCGGACCTGATGCGCCCCACCCGGGAAAATTCGTTCTGCGGTGGCGTTCCTTTGCCATTATGCTATCGGTCCAGGGTTCATAAGTAACAGAGATTTCAGGCATTTTTCCGATGGACGAGACTTACGATCCGGCCGCGGTCGAGCGCGCCGCGCAACAGTACTGGGAACGGCACCGCAGCTTCGAGGCGCGCGAGGAACCGGGAAGACAGAAGTTCTACTGCCTGTCGATGTTCCCGTACCCATCGGGTCGGCTGCACATGGGACATGTGCGCAATTACACCATCGGCGAC
>JAJYTX010000184.1 GCA_021792815.1 Pseudomonadota bacterium | reverse complement strand
TCCACTTCGTGGATCTCGCGCTCGAGGCGCCGCACCGGAGCGAGCACCGCCCGCAACAGCACCGCGAGCGAGGCCAGCAGCAGCAGCATCAGACCGGTGAACCACAGCAGCATGCGCTGGCGGAAATCCCACAGCTGCTCTTCGTAAGGCGTCAGGCTCACCGCCACGCTGAAGGTCACCGGCTGGCCGTCCGAGGGAGCATCCTCGAACGACACCCCGCGGCTCTCAATCTCGATGCGGTGATGACCCACCAGCGCGTACGAGAAGCGCCGCTCGCCCTGGGCGAGCAACGGACCGAAGCTTACCGGTTCGCCGGCGGTCGAGGGCGAGCGCCACACGTGAGCGGCCGTTGCGATCTGCGCGTACAGGCCGGATCGTGGACTGGCGAAGCGCGAATCGAGGTCGCGAAGCGGCACGTCGTAGCCGCCCGAGGGCTCGCGCTGTGCGGCCGCGATCAGCGTGATGATCTGTGAATCGAGCATCTCGTGCAGCCCGTTCCTGGTGAGCGTGCGGAACCCGCTGTCGAGCACCAACATCATGACGCCGAAGAACAATGCGAGCGGCACCGCGACCGACAGCAGAATTCGCTGGCTGAGCGAGTGCACGCGCTCTCCCCCGGGGCGCCCGGCCGGTCAGCCGGCCGGATCGCGCGACAGCGAGAAGCGGTAGCCGCGGCCGCGCAATGTCTCGATCGGCTTGAGCTGCTCCTGCGGATCGAGCTTGCGCCGCAGCCTGCCCACCAACACCTCGATCACGTTGCTGTCGCGCTCGAAGTCCTGATCGTAGAGCCGCTCGGTGAGCTCGGCCTTGGAGACCACCTCTCCGGCGCGCAGCATCAGGTGCTCGAGGATGCGATACTCGAAACTGGTGAGCTCGACCGGCGTCTCACCCACCCGCACCGTCTGCGCGCGGGTATCGAGCCGCACCGGGCCGCATTTGAGCTGCGGGCTCGCCCAGCCGCCGGCGCGGCGCAGCAGCGCCTGCAGCCGCGCGAGCAGCTCCTCGAAGTGAAATGGCTTGGCGACGTAGTCGTCCGCGCCCGCCTGCAGGCCCTCGACCTTGTCCTGCCAGTTGTCGCGCGCGGTCAGAATCAGGATGGGGTAAGTCCGGCCGGCGGAGCGCAGCCGGCCGATCACCTCGAGCCCGGTGAGCTTCGGCAGGCCGAGATCGATGATGGCCACATCGATCGGGTATTCGAGCGCGGCGAACAGCCCCTCGACCCCGTCCTGCGCCGCATCGACACTGAATCCCGCCTCCGCGAGCTGCGCCTTCAGGCTCTCGCGCAACGCCGTCTCATCCTCGATCACCAGTACCCGCATGGGGATCCTCTCAGTGTGCCCGCGCGCCGCGCTCAGCGAATCCGGCCGCTCGTGGCATCGACCTGCACCGTGAACACCCGGCCCTGCCGATCCAACAGGCGCATGACATAGATCACCTGTCCGTCCTGCCTGCGGATGTCGGCGCGCACGACCCGGGCCTTGAAGCGGGCCTCCACCAGCCGCACGGCCTGATCCATGCTCAGGCGCACCGCACCGTGCGCCGGATGCGCCGCAACCTCCTGCGCCTGCGCCGGCGGCACACGCGGCCCGATCCCGGCCAGCGCCAGGGCGGCCCCGGCGAGCGCCACCCGCATGACCTGTATGATCCCGCGCATCCGCCTCGTCACCCGCACCCTGGCTGCCCCGGCGCGCAGCCGGACGGCGCGCAGGTTAGCCTACCGCCTGTGAATCGCGGCTGAACGCCTCACGCCCGGACCGGGCCGTCCCAGGCGCATGCCGCTCACCCCTGTCGCTTCACCTCCTGCCACAGTGCCTCCCACTGCGCGGCCCCGAGCGTCCCGAGGGCCATCCCGCGCTCCCGGGCCAGCTGCTCCATGCGGCGAAACCGGCGCTCGAACTTCGTATTGGCCGTGCGCAGGGCCTCCTCCGGATCGACCGAGAGGTGCCGGCTCCAGTTCGCCACCGCGAACAGCAGATCACCGAGCTCTTCGGCCACCCCGTCCAGATCGGAGCCGCCGAGCGCCGCATCGACCTCGGCCAGTTCCTCGAGCACTTTCGCGCGCACCTGCGCGGCGTGCTCCCAATCGAATCCGACCCGCGCGGCGCGTCGGGACAGCTTCGCCGCGCGCATCAGCGCCGGCAGGGCAAGCGGTACATCGGCGAGCGCGCTGGCCTCACCGCCGGCCTCACGCGCGCGCTGCGCCCGCTCCTGAGCCTTGTGCTCGTCCCAGCGCAGCGACTGCTGCGCGGCGCTCAGCGGCTCGCTCCCACCGAACACGTGCGGATGGCGCCGCAGGAGCTTCTCGTGAATCGAGCGGGCGACCGCACCGAAATCGAACCAGCCGCGCTCCTCGGCCATGCGCGCGTGAAACACCACCTGAAACAGCAGGTCGCCAAGCTCCTCGCGCAGATCCTGTGGCCGGCCGCGCTCGATGGCATCGCGAACCTCGTAGGCTTCCTCGATGGTGTAGGGTGCGATCGAGCCGAAGGTCTGCTCGCGATCCCACGGACAGCCGCGCTCCGGCTCGCGCAGGCGCTCCATGAGTGTCAGGAGTGCCGCGAGAGCCTCGCCGGCCTCAGCGTGGCCCATCGGGCTCCTCGGCGAAGCAGACGCGGTACAGCGTCAGCAGCATCCCGGCGGTGGCGCCCCAGATGTTGTGCTCACCATACGGGATATCGGTCATCGGCATCTCGATGTCCGTCCCGCGCAGCGGATGGAGGCGCGGGCGGTGATTGCGCCGATCGAACACGAACGACAGCGGCACTTCGAAAGCCTGCTCCACCTCTTCGTCGAGGCTCAGCGAAAAGCCGGGCGAGACGCGTGCCACCACCGGTGTGACGCGAAATCCGCTGATCACCACGTGATCGGGAAGAAAGCCGATCACCGACACGAAGCGCGGCTCGAGCCCGACCTCCTCGCGCGCCTCGCGCAGCGCGGCCTGCACCGGACCGCCGTCTTCGGCCTCGATGTGACCTCCGGGGAAGCTCACCTGTCCGGCGTGATTGCGCAGCTCGCGCGCCCGGCGCGTCAGCAGCACGGTGGGTTCATGCGGGTGGTCCACGAGCGGGATCAAGACCGCCGCGGCGGCCGGATCCGACGGGAAGTACCGGCGCAGCTCCCGGCTGCGGGCCAGCGTCTGGCCGGGGATGAGCCAGTCCTCGGGCGCATGCCGCGCCACGCTGCCCGCGAGCCGGCGCTCGATCCGCTCGAGCGTGATGGCCGGCGGCGCGGCGCTGGCGGCCGGTGCCACGGACCCCATGGAGCGCCGCTCAACCACCGCCGCTGGTGCCGCCCTTGATGCCCCCCTTGGCGAGTTCGGCCGGGTCGAGCAGCCTCGAGAGCTCCTCGGGCGGCAGGTCGGTCATCTTCTCGGCCATTTCCCGGATCGGCCGGCCCTCGGCGTACGCCTTCTTGGCGATCGCCGCGCCCTTCTCGTAGCCGATCACCGGATTGAGGGCCGTCACCAGGATGGGATTGCGGTCCAGGGCCTCGGCGAGCCGGGCGGAGTTCACCTTGAAGCCGCTGATTGCCCGGTCGGCGAGCAGCCGCGAGACGTTGGCGAGCAGCCGGATGCTCTCGAGCAGGTTGTAGGCGATGACCGGCAGCATCACGTTGAGCTGGAAATTGCCCGACTGTCCGGCCACGGTGATGGTCGCATCGTGGCCGATCACCTGCGCGCACACCATGGCGGTGGCCTCCGGGATCACCGGGTTCACCTTGCCCGGCATGATGCTGCTGCCGGGCTGCAGCGCCGGCAGCGCGATCTCCCCGAGGCCGGCCAGCGGCCCGCTGTTCATCCAGCGCAGATCGTTGGCGATCTTCATCAGGCTGACGGCGATCACCTTGAGCTGCCCGGAAAGCTCGACCGCGCTGTCCTGGCAGGACAGCGCCTCGAAGTAATTGCGCGCCGGGCGGAAGGCGATGCCGGTGAGCTCGGCGAGCGCCTGGCAGAAGCGCTGGCCGAAGTCCGCATGGGCATTGATGCCGGTGCCGACGGCGGTCCCGCCCTGCGCGAGGCTGAGCAGCCGTGGCTCGACCGCCGAGAGCCGCTCGAGACCCGCCTCGACCTGGGTCCGCCAGCCGGAAAGCTCCTGCCCGAGCGTCACCGGCATGGCATCCATCAGGTGCGTACGCCCGGTCTTGACCACCGCTCCGACTTCATCCTCCTTGGTGCGCAGGGCATCGCGCAGGTGAGCGAGCGCCGGTGCCAGATCGCGTCGCACCGCGAGCGCGGCGCTGACGTGAATGGTCGTCGGTATGACGTCGTTGCTGCTCTGCCCCATGTTGACGTGATCGTTGGGGTGCGTGCTCCTGCCGAGGTGACGCGTGGCGAGCGCGGCGATCACCTCGTTGGCGTTCATGTTCGTGCTGGTGCCCGAGCCGGTCTGGAACACATCGATCGGAAAATGCGCATCGTGCCGGCCGTCGGCCACCTCGGCGGCGGCGGCCTCGATCGCCCCCGCGAGCCCCGCCTCGAGCAGCCCCAGGCGGCTGTTGGCCCGCGCCGCGGCCTGCTTCACCAGCCCCAGCGCACCGATGAAGGCCCGCGGCATCGGCCGGCCGCTCACTGGAAAGTTCTGTACCGCGCGCTGGGTCTGTGCGCCCCAGAGCGCCTCGGCGGGCACCTGGAGCTCGCCCATGCTGTCGTGCTCGATTCGAAAGGAATTCGTCATTCAATTGGCTCCGTGGCCCGGTCAGTGCTCCACCCGTGCCGCGGGGGCCGCCTGCGGCCGCGGCACGGTATGCGTTATCATAATCCATCCGAGCCCTACTTCTTCCCCTGCAGCGCATGAGCGACACGCCTCGCGACGATCTTCCCGCGGTTTTCGCCCTCTCACCGGTCGACGGCCGCTACCGGGCGGCCACCGAGCCGCTGCGCGCCCTGCTGTCCGAGGCGGGCCTGATCCGCGAGCGCGTGCGGGTCGAGGCCGCCTGGCTGCTGCACCTGTCTTCGAGCGTGGCGCAGCTGCCTGGAGCGGCGCTGCCGGAGTCGGCACGACAACGCGCCCGGCAGCTCGCCGAGGACCCGGACCCGCAATGCGCCCACGCGGTGAAGGCCATCGAGCTGCGTATCAACCACGACGTCAAGGCGGTCGAATACTACGTCCGCGAGCAGCTTGCGGCCGCCGGCGCCGGGGCCGCCTCGCTCGAGCTGGTTCACTTCGGCTGCACTTCCGAAGACATCAACAACATCAGTTATGCGCGGCTGCTGCGCGAGGCGCGCGCCTGTCTCGCGCGGACGCTGGCCGAGCGCATCGCGCACCTCACCGGGCTCGCCCACCGCTACGCGGACCTGCCGATGCTCGCGCGCACTCATGGCCAGCCGGCGAGCCCCACCACGCTCGGCAAGGAAATCGCCAACTTCGTCGCCCGGCTGCGCCGCGCCGAGCGGCGCTGGCACGCGGTGGACATCCTCGGCAAATGGAACGGCGCGGTGGGCAATTTCAACGCACAGCATGCGGCGCTGCCCGCGCTCGACTGGGTGGCGCTGAGCGGCGCGTTCATCGAATCACAGGGCCTGACAGGCAACGCCTACACCACGCAGATCGAACCGCACGACTGGATCGGCGAGTACTGCGATGCGCTCTGCGGCATCAACGTGGTGCTGCTCGATCTGTGCCGCGATTTCTGGGGCTACATCTCCCTCGGCTACCTCAGGCAGCGGGCCGCTTCGGGCGAAGTCGGCTCCTCCACCATGCCGCACAAGGTCAACCCGATCGACTTCGAGAACGCCGAGGGCAACCTCGGCATCGCCAACGCTCTGCTGCGGCACTTCGCGGAGAAGCTGCCGGTGTCACGCTGGCAGCGCGACCTCACTGATTCAACGGTGCTGCGCAATCTCGGCGTGGCCCTCGGTCACGCGCTCATCGCCTGGCACGCCCTCGGGCGCGGGCTCGGCAAGATTGATGCCGACGCGGCGCGCATGGGCGCCGACCTCTGCGGTGCGTGGGAAGTGCTCGGCGAGGCGGTGCAGACGGTGTTGCGCGCCGCGGGGGTGCCCGAGGGCTACGAGAAGCTCAAGACCTTCACCCGCGGCAGGACGATCGACGCGCGCGCGCTCGCGGAGTTCATCGAGGCACTGCCGCTCGCCGAACAGGACAAGCGCCGGCTGCAGGCGCTCACGCCCGACGGCTACACCGGACTGGCGGCCGAGCTTGCCCGCGGAATATGACAAATCGAGGCCCCGGAGAGC
>JAJYTX010000183.1 GCA_021792815.1 Pseudomonadota bacterium | reverse complement strand
GTCCGTCATGATCGCTCCGGGGCGTCTGCCGCCTCGGCGAGCAGCGCATCGAGGCGCTCGGGCGTGACCCGGCCGTGCAGCTCGCCGTCGATCATCACGGCAGGCGAGCAGGCGCAGTTGCCGAGGCAGTACACCGGCTCGAGCGAGAAATGACCGTCCGGAGTGCTGTGGTGAAAATCAACGCCCAGACGCCGCCGCGCATGCTCGGCGAGCACCTCGCCCCCCATGGCCTGGCAGGACTCGGCGCGGCACACCTGCACCACGTGCCGGCCCGCAGGAGCGCTGCGGAAGTGGTGATAGAACGTGACGACACCGTGCACTTCGGCACGGGAGAGATTCAACCCCTCGGCCACCAGCGGGATCGCCTCCCCGGGCACGTGGCCGAGCGCCGCCTGTATCCCGTGCAGCACCTCGAGCAACGGTCCCGGACGGTCTCTGAGTTCGGCCACGATCCGGCGTATGGCCTCACCTTGTTCCGAAGAAAGCGTCTGCATAGCACCGACAGTATACGACCTGCCGGGCGCCTGCTCGCGGCGGCGGTGGCCGGTGGTCGCAAATGCTCAGATGATGTTCGATTTTTGGCACGCGGCCGCCGCTCCGCGCCTGCAGCCGAGCCGCGGCCGGATGCGCCACGCCGCGCGGCGCAGGCACTAACCCTTCAGCAGCCCCGCGTGATGCCGCAGGTGCTCCTCGATGAAGCTCGAGATGCAGTAATAGCCGTGATCATAACCCTCGTGACGGCGCAGCGTCAGCCTCAGCCCTGACTTGCGGCACGCCTCCTCCAACAGGTGCGGGTGCAGCTGCGCCGGTAGAAACTGGTCGGCGAGACCCTGGTCGACCAGGATCGGCGGGCGGCTGGCCGCATCGCGCACCCCGGCGGCGAGTTCGGTGGAATCATAGGCGGCCCACTGGCCCCGGTCCGGACCGAGATAGCCGCTGAAGGCCTTCTGGCCCCAGGGACACTGGCGCGGCGCCGAGATCGGCGCGAATGCCGACACCGACCGGTACCGGTCAGGATTGCGCAGCGCGATCATGAGCGCGCCGTGCCCGCCCATGGAATGGCCCAGTATGCCGGTGCGCTCCCGATCCGCCGGGAAATGCCCCTCGATGATCGAGCGCAGCTCCTGCGTGACATAGGTATACATGCGGTAGTGGCGCGACCAGGGCTCCTGCGTCGCATCGACGTAGAACCCGGCGGCCACACCGAAGTCCCACGAGTCGCTCTCGCCCGGCAGGTTGAGCCCCCGGGGGCTGGTGTCGGACGTCACCAGCATCAGGCCGAGCTCGGCCGCCACGCGCTGCGCGCCGGCCTTGATCATGAAGGTCTCCTCGGTGCAGGTCAGCCCCGCGAGGCAGTACAGCACCGGCACGCGGCCGCTCGAGGCGCGCGGCGGCGTGAACACCGAGAACCGCATGGGACAGGAGGTGCTCGCGGCCTCGTGGCGGTAAAACCCGACCGTGCCACCGAAGCAGCGGTGCTGACTGATGACCTCTATGGGCTGGGCAGTCATGATGATGCGTCCTCTGGGCGTATCGCGAGGCAGAATGAAGAAATTGTCACCCTGTATACCCTGGGCCCCACCGCCAGTCATCGCATCGCTCGACACCCTGCGCGGCGGGCGCGATTGTGCGCCGCAGCCGGCACAGGCGCGCTCTGCAGCGAGACTGCCGCGCCCGGTCAACCCGTGCCGAAGCGCCTGGCCGCGGGCGTGCCAACCTGCCAGCCGCCCCCGAGCCCCTGGTACAGCCGTACCAGGTCGAGCGATACCGCGGTGGTGGCATCGGCCAGGGCGAGCTCGGACTGTTCCTCGGTCCGTTCGGCGTCGAGCACCACGATGAAGCTCGCCACGCCGCTCTCGTAGCGCTGCCGCGCCAGCGTCAAAGCGCGGCGGCTCGCGCTCACCGCGGCCTGCAGGGACACCCGCCGCGCCTGGTCGGCGCCATAGCCCGCCATGGCATCCTCGACCTGAGTCAGCGCCCCGAGCACGGTACGCGCGTAGACGACCGCCGCTTCCCTCGCCTGCAGTCGCCTGAGGTGGACCGTCGCGCGGATCCGTCCCCCCTGGAATATGGGCAGCTCGATCACCGGGCCGAGGGAGGCGAAGTGGCTGGCCGCCTCGATCAGCTGCCCCAGTCCCTGCGACTGGTATCCGCCCGTGGCGGTGAGCGTCAGGCGCGGAAAGTAATCGGCGATCGCGACGCCGATCTGCGCCGTGGCCGCGTGCAGATCCGCCTCCGCGGCACGAATGTCCGGGCGGCGCCGGATCAGATCCGACGGCAGCCCGATCGGCACGAGCGGCGGCACCGGCGGCACCGGCCGCGCCTGGGCGAGCTCGCGACGCAGCGCCTCGGGCGGTTTGGCCATCAGCTCGCCCAGTTGATTGATATCGACGGTGATCGCCTGGCGGGCGAGCGGCAGCTGCGCCCGGGTCGTGTTGAGCTCCGCAGAAGCGTTCTGCACGTCCAGGTCTGACGTGAGGCCGGCGGTATACCGGTCGCGTGTCAGCTGCAGCAGGCCGCGCTGGGTGGCGAGGCTGCGCCGCAGAAGGGCGAGCCGCAGCTGTGCGCCCCGCAGACTGATGTAAGTCTGCGCGACGTTGCTCACCATCGTGAGCAGCACCTCGCGGCCGCGGTCCACGGTCGCCTGCGTGCGCGCGTTGGCCGCTTCGATCGCGCGGCGCGTCGCACCGAAAAGATCGAGCCCCCAGGATGCGCCGAGACCGAGCTGGTACTGGTTGTACGGATCGGTGATCGTAGGCGGAAGCCCAGGGAACTTGCCGCTGAACAGAAAGCCATTCGGCGTGTTGGTGCTGATGCGCTGGCGCGCCCAGGAGGCGTTCGCCGAGAAGCTCGGCCACAGCCCGCCGGCGAGCACTGCGGTCTCGGTCTGTGCCTCCTCGATGCGCAGCGCCGCCTGGCGCACGTCGAGATTCTGTTCGGCGGACTGGGTCACGAGCGAGGTGAGCAGCGGATCGTGGAAGACCGACCACCACTGCAGCGTGCGCGGCTCGCGGGCACTGACGTGCGAGCGACCCTCGTGGCCGTCGCGCCGGGCGGTCGCCGACCAATGTGCCGGCACGTCCGGCTTCGGCCGGACGAAATTCGGCCCTACGGCGCAGCTCGCGAGCAGCAGCGCGAGTGCAGCGGCCGCCAGGGGCAGGAGCGGTTTCGAAAGCGGGCGAGGCATGCGGGATTCCCTATGGCGGTGTCGATCATTGCAAACGGTGGCGGAACATCCATGAGGCGGCGCCCAGCGCCAGCGCGGCGATCAGCGCGAGCGGCCAGATGTCGGGCCACAGCAGCGCGAGGCCCGCGCCCTCCAGATAAACCCGCTCCGCGAGGTCTATAGCGTAACGCAGCGGATTGACCAGCGTGAAGTACCGCAGCAGCGGCGGCATGTTCGCGATCGGCGTCGCCAGCCCCGAGAGCAGCGAGAACGGCATGATGAGCACGAAGGCGAACAGCATCGCCTGCTGCATCGTGTGGCAGAAGGCCGAAACCACCAGGCCGATGCCCACCGCCGACACCACGAAGCACAGCAGGCCGGCGTACAGGGTAAAGAGCGACCCCTGGAAGGGGATGCGGAACCACAGCTGCGCCACCAGCAGCACGCCGCTCGCCTGCGCGATGCCGATCAGCATGGCGGGCAGCGCCTTGCCCGCCATGATCTCCACGGGACGCAATGGCGTGACCAGCAGCTGATCGAAGGTGCCCTGCTCCCTCTCGCGCGCGACCGACATGGCCGTGAGCAGCAGCGTCTGCAGCAACGTGAGAGTGCCGATCAGACCGGGAACCATCTGCCAGCGCGTCACCAGGTTCGGATTGTACCAGGCTCGCTCGAGCAGCCGCACCGGCGGTTGCGGCAGAGCGTGCGTCGCGCGCCACTCTGCGTTGAAATGATTCACCACGGTCTGCGCGTATCCGAGCGCCGTGCCCGCCGTGTTGGAATTCCGGCCGTCCGCGATGAACTGCACATCGGCCGGCCGGCCCGCGGCGAGCCGCCTGGAGAAATCGCTCGGGATGCGGATGCCGAGCAGTGCGCGCCGCGCGTCGATGGCGGCACGCAACTCGCGCTGCCGCTGCACGCTCGCGACCTGCCTGAACAGCGGCGCGCCCGCGAATCTCGCCAGCAGCGCCGCGGCGGGCGCACCCGTGTCCCGGCTGAACACCACGTAGGGCACGCGATTCAGGTCGTAGCTCGCCCCGTAGCCGAATACCAGGGTCTGCACCAGGGCCGGCAACAGCAGGCTCAGGCGCGCACGCCGGTCCTTGAGCACGGCGAGCAGCTCCTTGCGGGCGAGCGCCATGATGCGCACCAGCGAGGTGGGCATGGCTCAGTCCAGCCGCTTGCGGCTGATCGCCCGCAGCGCGAGGGCGATGAGCGCCAGCATCCCGGCGAGCGCCAGCGCGTTCGGCACGATGACCGGCCAGAGGTCTCCGGCGAGAAATCCCGTCTGCAGCAGCGCCACATAGTAGCGTGCCGGCAGCAGATACGTGAGCAGCCGGATCGCCGCCGGCATGCTGCGCAGATCGAACAGCAGGCCCGAGAGCATCATCGCCGGCATGAAGGTGGCGAGCAGCGTCAGCTGGCTCGCCAGCAGCTGGTTCTTCACCGCCGAGGAGATCAGCAATCCGGTACCGAGCGCGACCAGCACGTACAGCATCGAGCTGCCGAGCAGCACCCCGAGTGAGCCGCGCAGCGGCACGTGAAACAAGAACCTGCCGGCGAGGACGCACAGCATCAGCCCGAGCATGCCCAGTACGAAGTAGGGAATGGTCTTGCCGAGCAGGATCTCCTCGGTGCGCACCGGCGTGACGAACAGCGCTTCGAACGTGCCCCGCTCCCACTCCCGCGCCACCACCATGGCCGTGAGGAACGCGCCGATCAGGGTCATCACGAGCACGATCAGTCCCGGCACCAGGAACCAATGGCTGTCGGCGGCGGCATTGAACCACATTCGGCTCTGCACCCTGACCGGGCCCGAGCCGGCGCTCAGGCGCGCCGCCCATGCCGCCACCACCCCGGCGACATAACCCTCGACGATGCGCGCGGTGTTGGCGTCGCTGCCGTCCACGATGAGCTGCACCTCGGCATCTCCCGCCGCCAGATGCCGCGAAAAACCCGGCGGGATGGTGATGATCGCCGCGACTCGCCGCGCCGCGAGGAGCCGCTCGGCGGGCTGCGAGGCGCGCACGATCCAGGGCCGGAAATAGCGTGAGAGCTGCAGCCGCGCCACCAGGTCCTGCGCCTGAGGCGAGCCGTCCTCGAGCGCCACGGCGAGCGGCACGTGCCGCACGTCGAGCGACAGTCCGTAGCCGAACAGCAGGATCAGGATCAGCGGCAGCAGCACGCCCATGGCGATGCTGGCCGGATCGCGGATCATCTGCCGCCATTCCTTCCTGATCAGAGTCAGGATCCTGCGCAGCCGTGCCTGCGCCCCCGCGGGCAGCCCGCCGTACATGGCTCAGGCCGATCCTGCGGACACGCGCGGCGCCGATGCCCGCGCCTGTTGCACGATGGCGATGAACGCATCCTCCATCGAGGGCCTGGCGAGACCCTCACCCGCGAGCGCACGGACCTGCGCCGGCGTGCCCTGCGCCAGCACCCGTCCGGCGTCCATGATGACGATGTGGTCGCAATACTCCGCTTCCTGCATGAAATGCGTGGTGACGACCACGGTGACGCCCTGATCCGACAACGCCGTGATCTGGCGCCAGAAGGCGCGCCGCGCCAGCGGATCGGTGCCGCTGGTGGGCTCGTCGAGGAACAGGACGTGCGGCTCGTGCAACAGCGCGGCTGCCATGGCGAGCCGCCGTTTGAATCCACCGGGCAGATCCTCGGCCGCATCGCCCGAGCGAGGCAGGCCGAACTGGCGCATCGCCCACTCGATGCGCGCGCGCCGCGCCGCGCCGCGCAGTCCATAGGCGGCGGCGAAAAACTCCAGATTTTCTTCCGCCGTCAGCGGCCCGTACAGGGAAAACCTCTGCGCCACGTAACCGAGCTGCTGGCGCGCCGCATCGCCGGCCGTGCCGACATCGACCCCACCGATGCGCAGCGTCCCGGCGCTCGGGCGCAGCAGACCGCAGAGCATGCGGAAGGTGGTGGTCTTGCCGGCGCCGTTCGGACCGAGCAGTCCGAAGATCTCCCCACGCCGCACTTCGAAGCTCACCCGGTCGACAGCGGTGAAATCCCTGAA
>JAJYTX010000182.1:1972-6212 GCA_021792815.1 Pseudomonadota bacterium | reverse complement strand
CAGGCGGCGCAGACGGACTGATCGCGACCGAGCGCGACGGCCTCGGCATCGCCTGCCTCACGGCCCGCAACGGTCAGTCGGCGGCGCTCGAGCGGCTGTTCCACGCGCGATTCGGCATCGATCTGCCGGGCGGACCGCGGCGCGCCCGCGGGCATGGGGTGGCGGCGGCGGGCATCGCACCCGAATCCTGGCTGATCACCTGCGAGGATGCCGCCAACGCCTTTGCGCAGTCCCTGCGTTCGGCATTGGGGGGCCGTGGCTCGGTCGTCGATCTGAGCGATGCCTACGCCATGCTGCGCCTCTCGGGACCGAAAGTGCGGGACAGCCTCGCCAGGCTCGTGCCGCTCGATCTGCATGAGCGCCGCTTCGCGCCGGGCGCGGTGGCGCAGACCGTCGTCGCCCACATGAGCGTGACGCTCTGGCGTCTGGAGGAGGCGGAACGCGCTGCGCCGGTGTTCGAGATCTGTGTGGCGCGCAGTCTCGCGCACAGCCTGTATGGAGCGATCCGTGACTGTGCGCTGGAGTTTGGTTTCGGATTCGAGCCGGCGCCGCATGCGCCGCTGGCATAACGCCATGAGTTTTCTCAATCGTGCCGGGCGGTACGGCCTGCGGGTCCGGACGGTATATTCACCCGCTGCGTCTTCCTACGACCGGCGCGAGAACATGAGGCAGAACCGACGTCACCCCGGCTCGGGCGAGCGCCCGGGCGCAGCCGCGCGCACACCGGACTACCGGCAGTTGCGCAATCCGTTCACGCCGCAGCGGGTCTACTCGGACGACGCGGTGGCCGCAATCCACGAGAATGCCCTGCGGGTCAACGAGACGCTCGGCATCAAGGTGCTGCTGCCCGAGGCGCGTGCCCTGTACCGCCGGGCCGGCGCGCTGGTGGACGAGGAAACCCAGATGGTGCGTCTCGGACGCGAGATCATCGGGCACGCGCTGCAGAGTTGTCCGCGGTCCTTCCGGGGCTTCGGCGCAGACCCACGCCGTACGGTCGAGTTTTCGCCCGGGTCGATGGTGTTCATCGGCGGCTCGAGCTGCCCCAACGCCAGCGATCTCGAGCGGGGCCGGCGGGCGGGCTCGCTCGCGGACCTCGCCGAGCTCACGCGGTTGAACCAGCACTTCGACGTGCTGCATACGCTCGGCAATTTCGTCGAGCCTCAGGATGTGCCGGTGCACGTGCGCCACTACGCGACCATGCGCCTGCAGTTGACCCTGTCGGACAAGATGCCGCACCTCTCGGCGCGCGGCACGCCCCAGGTGCAGGACGGCTTTGCCATGGTCCGTCTGGCGCGCGGGCTGTCCGAGGATGAGTTCCGCCAGGGCGTTCACGTCTACACGGTCATCAACAGCAACTCGCCGCGCACGCTCGATCACTCGATGGCGCAGGGTCTGATCGATTTTGCGCGCAGCGGTCAGTTGACGATCATGACGCCGTTCTGCCTGGCCGGGGCCATGGCGCCGATCACCGTCGCCGGTGCGCTGACATTGCAGCACGCCGAGGCGCTCGCCGGCATTGCCCTGGCGCAGCTGGCGCACCCGGGCGCACCGGTGCTCTACGGCAGCTTCCTCTCCAACGTCGACATGAAATCCGGTTCGCCCGCCTTCGGCACGCCGACCCACCTGCAGGCCACCCTCGGGGCGGGGCAGCTCGCCCGGCTCGTCGGGCTGCCGTGGCGCGCCGGGGCCGGCACCGCGGCCAACGGGGTCGACGCCCAGGCGACCTGGGAGACGCAGTTCTCGCTGTGGGCGAGCGTGCTCGCCGGCGCCAATGTCTGCCTGCACGCGGCGGGCTGGCTCGAGGGCGGACTGACCCATTCGTACGAAAAATGCATGATCGACATCGAGGTGCTGCAGATGCTGGCCGAGCTGTGCGTGGCGCCACCGGCCGACGCGCCGGCGCTCGGCTTCGAGGCGATCGCGGCGGTGCCCCCCGGAGGGCATTTCTTCGCGGTGGAGCACACCATGGCGCGCTATCGCACGGCGTTCTACCAGCCACTGATCGCGGACGTGGCCAACTTCGGTGCCTGGCAGGAAAGCGGCGCGCGCAGCGCCAGCGCGCGCGCGCAGGACAAGTGGAAGCAGGTGCTCGGCGAGTTCAGACCGCCGGCATCGGCCGCGGGCTGCGCCCGGGTCCTCGATGAGTTCATCGCGAAGCGCACGGAACAGGGCGGCGCGGCCCCGGTGAGCTAGGCCACCACGCTCTTGGCGCGCCGCTCATCCTCGAGGAGGCCGTGGGCGGAGCGGAAAAAATGCCAGCTTGCCCAGAAGCCGCTCGGCACCAGGCACAGCAGCGCCAGGCGCAGCGACAGGGCGGTCGGCACGCCGTGCGGTGCGAACCAGTCGCTGAGCACCCCGACCATCTGCGGCGCGATGATCAGATTGCACACGTTGGCGATGAACAGCGTGATGGCGCAGTACATGGCGCGCATTTTCGGCAGTGCGAGGTTGTTGAGAATGCCGAAGCTCGAGCCGATGTAGATGTACAGCGCCGGGATGTACAGCCAGAACAGCCAGCGCGTGAGCGCGAGCGAGTGCGTGGAGTAGATGACGGCGGTCACCAGGGTTGCAAAGCCGATGTAGGCGCCGAGCCAGCGGACGATGCGGCGGGGATCGGCGAAGCCGCGGCGCGAGAGCAGCCAGGTGCTGCCGATCATCGCGGCGCTCCCGCCGATGAGGTGCACCGGCCCGAGGATGGCGCCCGCCTGTCCGACGTTGAGCGAGTAGGCGCGCATCAGAAACGCCGGCGTCCACCACATCAGCCCCCAGCCCCAGAGCGCCGTGAGGGCGCCTGCGACCATCAGGTGCACCGCCGAGCGCTGTTTCCAGAGAAACCGCAACGTCTCGAGGAACGGTGGCGCCGCGGCGTGCTCATGCGCGTCGAGCCGGCCGCGGCGCGGCTCACGGATGGTGAGGAAGATGAGGATGCCGGCGAGCAGACCGGGCGCACCGAGCAGCAGGAACATGGTGCGCCAGCCGAAACGGTAGGCGAGCCAGCCTGCGATCTGCGAGCCGACCCAGGCGCCGATGGGCGCGCCGAGGGCGAACACCTGCAGCGCCATGGGCCGGCGCGCCGCGGGAAAATAATCCGACAGGATGGAGTTGGCCCCGGGGGTGCCGCCGGCCTCCCCGACACCGACACCGATGCGGGCCCAAAACAGCTGCGTATAGCTGCGGGCGAGGCCCGTCGCCGTCGTCAATGCCGACCAGGCCAGCAGCGACGTGCCGATGATGTTGCGGCGGCTGTAGCGGTCGATCAGCCATGAAAGCGGGAAGCCGAAAAACACGTAGAAGAGCGCGAGCGAGACCCCGGTGAGAAACGCGACGTTCGCATCCGAGAGATGCAGTTGCCGCCGGATCGGCTCGAGCACCGTCGAGATCGAATAGCGATCCGAGATGCTGAGCGTGTACACCAGACACATCATGAACGCGACGTACCACCGCTGCGCCAGACCGGCGGCCTCGGGGGGCGTGTCGTGCGTGCGCGGCGCGACAGCGGCTCGCGTATCGGCAGTGGCGTCGGTCGACCCCTCATTCACGCGGCAGCTGTCCTTCGCGGCCGTCCTCGAGGAGGAGGTCGGCGGCTTTCTCGGCCACCATCAGCGTCGGAGCATTGATGTTTCCGCAAGTCAGTGCCGGAAACACCGACGCATCCACGACGCGCAGCCCCCCGATGCCGTGGACCCGCAGGCGGGCGTCGACCACCGCCTGCGCAGGGTCCGGTCCCATGGCACAGGTGCCGCAGGGATGAAACACCGAGCCTGCGCGTCGGCGAAAGTCTTCGAGCACTTCGGCATCGGTGCACACCTCGCGGCCGGGCAGGATCTCCGAGTCGATGAGTCCGGCGAGCGGGGCTGCGGCGGCGATGCGCCGCAGCGTGCGGGCCCCCTCGTAAACGTCCACGACGTCCTCGGCGGTCGCCAGGCTGTTCGGCGCGATGACCGGGCTCGAGAGAGGCTCCGGGCCGCGGATGTGCACGCTGCCGCGGCTGGTGGGGCGGCACGTGTTGAATGACATCAGAAACCCCGGAAAGGGGTCGGGTTTCAGCAGCCGGCGGCTCTGCCCCTGGGTGGTGGTACTGTAGCTGGCCGGGTTGAAGTAAATGTGCAGGTTGGGGCGCGTGAGTCCGGGCTGGCTGCGCACGAAGGCGCCGGCCTGGTTGACGCTCATCGACAGCGGCCCATCCCGGTACAGCGCGTAGCGCAGCGCCGCCTTGAGCTTGCCGCTCCAGGGGCCGAGC
>JAJYTX010000182.1:0-1872 GCA_021792815.1 Pseudomonadota bacterium | reverse complement strand
AGCGGGTGGTCTTCAAGCTTCCTGAAGTAGGGCAGCACGTCATTCCAACCCCAGCCGGGGTTGCCCGCGGCGCGCCAGTCCTCGTAATCGGCCGGCTGCCCGCGCACGAACACCATGGCGTTGATGGCGCTCGAGCCGCCGAGCACCTTGCCGCGGGGCCAGTGCGTTCTGCGATGGCCGAGACCCGGGTCGGGCTCGGCCTCGAACATCCAGTTGTAGCGCGGGTCGGTGAAGGTGCGGGCGTAGCCGACGGGAACACGAATCCATGGGCTCGCGTCCGAGCCCCCCGCCTCGATGAGCAGCACGCTCCGCGTGGCGTCCTCGCTGAGGCGCCGCGCAAGCACGCACCCGGCGGAGCCGGCGCCGACGATGATGTAGTCGTATTGCGGCATCAGTGCCCGATCCGGCCGCAGCTGGCACGGCCCCCTGCGACAGCATACGAACTGGCGGGCCGGCGAGCCATGCCTTTTCCAGATGAGACCATGGAAAATCTCCGCTTGGAGGGTACATCGATTCGTGGAACGCTGCCCCGGGATGCGTCGCAAAGGGGCAACATAGGCGTCGTAATCTCACAAGTCACGCATCCGCGGAATGCGCGACCATGATCCACGCCAGACTGCAGCGCTTCGGCGCTCGGCACGCCAAACGGGGGAAAGGGTACGGAGGGAGCGGACCGTGCCCGGAAAATTTCACAACGTGCAGAGGTAGGCGCATGAAATCAAACCACAGGCTCTCACGCACCGTGGCCGCAATCCTGAGCGCATCGGCCGCCCACGCGGTGATGGCCGCGAACGCCACCGGCCCTGCGCCCGCCCACACCGCCTCGCAACGCGGCCTGCAGTTGCAGGAGGTCGTGGTGACCGCGCAGCGCCGGACGCAGAACATCCAGCACGTGCCGATCACAATGGAGGCGCTCACGGGCAAGACGCTGCAGCAGCTGAACGTGCAGACTTTCTCGGACTACGTCAAGTACCTGCCGAACGTCACCACCGGCAGCGCCGGACCCGGCAACGGCATCATATTCATGCGCGGCCTGTCCGATGGCGTAGTCGGCGCCGAGGGCCAGGGCACCGTGGGGACTTTCCCCAACGTCGCGGTGTACCTCGATGACTCCTCGGCCTTGCAGCCGGGCCGCGACCTGGACGTCTACGCGGTGGACCTGCAGCGCATCGAGGTGCTGGAAGGTCCGCAGGGCACGCTGTTCGGCGCCGGCGCCGAGGCCGGGGTGGTGCGCTACATCACCAACAAGCCGGATCTGTACCAGACCGAGGTGAACGTCAACGGCGGTTACGGCATCACCGCCCACGGCGATCCGAACCACAACATGAACGCGGTGTTCAACTGGCCGATCATCCGCGGCAGGCTGGCCGCCCGCCTGGTGTGGTTCACCGATCATCGCGGCGGCTACATCAACAACCTGCCGGCGACCTTCACCCGCAGCTCGCGCGACGTCGGCCTGGTGTACGTCAACAACGGCGTGGTGCCGCCCGGCAGCGTGACGATCAACAACTACCAGATCGCCGCCAACGGCATCAATCCGCTGGACTATGGCGGCGCGCGCCTGGAGCTGAAATACAAGGTCAACGACCGCTGGAGCGTGCTGCTCAGCGAGATGTACCAGGACATGAACGCGCAGGGTGTGTTCTACGAGATGCCCTACGGGAGTTACGGGCCGAACGTGGGATCGGCCCAGGCCTACGTCATCCCGGGCAGCATCAGCCCGCAGAATCCCGCCGGCGTCGTCGCCGGTCCATATCATGGCGTGGCCCTGCCGCCGCTGTCGGTGAACCTGTTCAATCCCTCCTACGACAAGGATCGCTGGGAGAACACCGAGCTGCGCGTCGACGGCAAGGTGGGGCCGCTGAGCCTGGT